>NZ_LZKE01000140.1:0-43767 GCF_001672675.1 Mycobacterium sp. E2327 | reverse complement strand
GGCGGCGAGGTTCCGCTCGGCCCCCGGGTGTTGACCGTGCTGTCGGGGCGGGGCGAGATCGTGCGCGGGCCGAACGACGGCGCCTGGACCACGTCGCGGCCGCGTTGGGCCACCACCGCGCACTGGCTCGGCGAGCTGGGCGAGCCGCCACCGGACCGCGAGGCCCGGGCGGAGCTGACCCGGCGCTGGCTGGCAACCTTCGGGCCGGCGACCGTCGCCGACGTCAAGTGGTGGTTCGGCACCACGCTGACGGCGGCGCGCCAGGCCCTGGCCGACGTCGGCGCCGTGGAGGTCGAGCTGCACGGCAGCGGCGCCGGCTGGGCCCTGCCCGACGACCTCGACCCCGAACCCCCTGCGCCGCCGTGGTGCGCGCTGCTGCCGGGCCTGGACGTCACGACAATGGGCTGGTTTCAGCGCGATTGGTACCTCGGCGAGCACCGCGCCCAGGTTTTCGACGCCAACGGCAACGCCGGCCCGACGGCCTGGTGGAACGGGCGCGTGGTGGGCGGCTGGTATCAGGACGAGGGCGCCCGCGTCCGGCTGCAGCTCCTCGAGGACCCCGGCCGCGACGGGCGGCGTGCCCTGCAGCGCCGCGCCGACGAACTGACCTCGTGGCTGGACGGCGTGCGGATCAACCCGCGTTTCCCGTCGCCGCTGTCCAAGGCGGGTGCCCGGGCGCACTGATCGGGCCGCGAAATGGCATGCGGCGCAACGAAGCCCGGCTGGCTCAGGCGGTGACCTTGCGGCGCCCGTTCGACCGCCGCGCGGGCGCTGGGTTGCCGACGACGTCGGCCAGGAACTTGCCCGTGTAGCTTTCCGGCACCGCGGCGATGTCCTCCGGGGTCCCTTCGGCGACAACGGTTCCGCCCTCGGCGCCACCCTCGGGCCCCATGTCGACGATCCAGTCCGACGTCTTGATGACGTCCAGGTTGTGTTCGATGACGATGACCGTATTGCCCTTGTCCACAAGGCCGTTGATCACGCTCAACAGTTTGCGGATGTCGTCGAAATGCAGCCCGGTGGTGGGCTCGTCGAGGATGTAGATGGTCCGACCGGTCGAACGCTTCTGCAATTCCGCGGCCAGCTTTACGCGCTGCGCCTCACCGCCGGACAGCGTCGGCGCGGGCTGGCCCAGCCGGACGTAGCCGAGCCCGACGTCGACAAGCGTGCGCAGATACCGGTGGATGCCGCTGATCGGCTCGAAGAACTCCGCCGCCTCCTCGATCGACATGTCGAGCACCTCGGAGATGGTCTTGCCCTTGTAGTGCACTTCCAGGGTTTCCCGGTTGTACCGGGCGCCGTGGCAGACCTCGCACGGCACGTACACGTCGGGCAGGAAGTTCATCTCGATCTTGATGGTGCCGTCGCCGGTGCACGCCTCGCAGCGACCGCCCTTGACGTTGAACGAGAATCGGCCGGGCTGATAACCGCGGACCTTCGCCTCGGTGGTGGCCGCGAACAGGGTGCGGATCTTGTCGAACACCCCGGTGTAGGTCGCCGGGTTGGACCGCGGCGTGCGGCCGATCGGCGACTGGTCGACGCGCACCAGCTTGTCCAGGTGGTCTAGCCCGGTCACCCGGGTGTGACGGCCCGGGACTTGCCGGGCGCCGTTGAGCCGGTTGGCCAGCACCGCGGCCAGGATGTCGTTGACCAGCGTCGACTTGCCCGAGCCCGACACCCCCGTCACCGCGGTCAACACGCCAAGCGGGAAGGACACGTCGATGCCGCGCAGGTTGTGCTCCCGCGCCCCGACGACGGTGAGCTTGCGCTTGTGGTTGACGGGCCGCCGGATGGCGGGGATCTCGATCCTCTCCTTGCCGGACAGGTAGGCGCCGGTGATCGATTCCTTGTTCGCCAGCAGCTCGGCGTAGGTTCCGCTGTGCACGATCTGGCCGCCATGCTCGCCGGCCCTCGGGCCGATGTCGACGATCCAGTCGGCGTGCGCGATGGTGTCCTCGTCGTGTTCGACGACGATCAGCGTGTTGCCCAAATCCCTTAGGCGGGTGAGGGTTTCGATGAGCCGGCGGTTGTCGCGCTGGTGCAGCCCGATGGATGGCTCGTCGAGCACGTACAGCACGCCCACCAGACCGGACCCGATCTGGGTCGCCAGCCGGATGCGTTGCGCCTCACCGCCGGACAGCGTGGCCGCGGCGCGCGACAGCGACAGATAGTCCAGCCCGACGTCGAGCAAAAACCCCAGCCGCGACTGGATCTCCTTGAGCACCTGCCCGGCGATCGCCTGTTCGCGCGCCCCGAGGGTGAGCGCGTTCAGGAAGTCCGAGCAATCCGAGATCGACAGCTCGGACACTTCGGCGATGGACTTCTTAGCCGGCCGGCCCTTGAAATCCCCAGCGAGCGTGACGGCCAGGATCTCCGGCTTGAGCCGGGTGCCCTCGCACACCGGGCAGGGCACGTCGCGCATGAAGCCCTCGTAGCGCTCCTTCATCTGCTCGGATTCCGTCTGCGCCATCTTGCGCTGCAGGAACGCCAGCACGCCCTCGAAATCGGCGTAGTAGGACCGGGTGCGCCCGTACCGGTTGCGGTACCGCACGTGCACCTGGTGGTCGGACCCCTCGAGGATGGCCTTGCGGGCCTTGGCCGGAAGCCTGCGCCATGGCGTGTCGACGTCGAATCCCAGCTCCTCGCCGAGCCCGGCCATCATCCGGGTGAAGTACTCCGCGGTGTGGCCCGTCGACCAGGGCGCCACCGCGCCCTCGGCCAGGGTGCGTTCGGGGTCGGGCACCACCAGGTCGGGGTCGACCTCCTTGCGGATGCCCAGGCCGGTGCATTCGGGGCAGGCGCCGTAGGGCGAGTTGAACGAGAACGACCGCGGTTCCAGGTCGTCGACCGCCAGTGCGTGCCCGTTGGGGCAGGCCAGCTTCTCGGAGAACCGCTGCTCGCGGTTGTGCGCGTCGTGCTCGTGATCGACGAATTCGAGCACCACGATGCCGTCGGCCAGGTTCAGCGCGGTTTCCACCGAGTCGGTGAGCCGCTGCTTGGCGCTGGCCTTCACGGTCAGGCGGTCGACCACCACCTCGATGTCGTGCTTTTCCTGCTTCTTCAGCTTCGGCGGATCCGTCAGCGAATGCACCACGCCGTCGACCCGCACCCGGCTGTAGCCCTGCGCGTTGAGCTTCTCGAACAGGTCGGCGAACTCGCCCTTGCGGGTGCGCACCACGGGCGCGAGCACCTGGAACCGGGTGCCCTCCGGCATCACCAGCACCTGGTCGACGATTTGCTGGGGCGTCTGCCGGGCGATGCGCTCGCCGCAGACCGGGCAGTGCGGTGTGCCAGCTCGCGCGTAGAGCAGCCGCAGGTAGTCGTAGACCTCGGTGATGGTGCCGACCGTCGACCGCGGGTTGCGGTTGGTCGACTTCTGGTCGATCGACACCGCCGGGGACAGGCCCTCGATGAAGTCGACGTCCGGCTTGTCCATCTGGCCCAGGAACTGGCGGGCGTAGGCCGACAGCGACTCCACGTAGCGGCGTTGGCCCTCGGCGAAGATGGTGTCGAACGCCAGCGACGACTTGCCCGATCCGGACAGCCCGGTGAACACGATCAACGAGTCGCGCGGCAGGTCGAGGTCGACGCCGCGCAGGTTGTGCTCGCGGGCGCCTTTGACGATCAGGCGGTCAGCCACGCTGCCTTCTTTCAGGAACTGTCAACGAATCTTTGATGCTGTAGCCGTTGATGCGCACGGCGCATTCCATGCTATGTGCCCATACCGACAAGCGATCGATGACCAGTAACGTGGCCGCTATGACCGTCTCGGTTGAGCCAAGCGACAACTACACCGGACACGTCGACCCTGGTACCGCGGCCCGCCGGACCCTACCCGGCGCCACGATTCTAAAGGCGTCGGTGGGCCCGATGGACAACAACGCGTATCTGGTGACGTGTTCCGCGACCGGGGAAACCCTGCTGATCGACGCGGCCAACGACGCCGACGTGCTGATCGACCTGATCCGCCGGTACGCGCCGAAGTTGTCGCTGATCGTGACCAGCCACCAGCACTTCGATCACTGGCAGGCGCTCGAGGCCGTCGCGAAGGCCACCGGCGCCCCGACCGCCGCGAACGAGATCGACGCCGAGCCGCTGCCGGTCAAGCCCGACCGTTTGCTGGCCGGCGGCGACACCGTCCGGATCGGCGACCTCAGCTTCGACGTCATCCACCTGCGCGGGCACACCCCCGGCTCTGTCGCGCTGGCGCTCGACGGGCCCGCGACCGGCGGGGTCACGCAATTGTTCACCGGGGACTGCCTTTTCCCCGGCGGTGTCGGCAAGACCTGGCAGCCGGGGGATTTCGCCCAGCTGCTCGACGACGTCACGACGAGGGTGTTCGACGTCTACGACGACTCCACCGTCATCTACCCCGGCCACGGGGACGACACCGTGTTGGGCGCCGAGCGCCCGCACCTGGCCGAATGGAAAGAGCGCGGCTGGTAGGCGTTCCGGCGGCGAGTGTGTGCTGACGGCTTTCCGTGTGCGCTGACGGCGAAATTTCGGCCGCGTGGCCGCCCTAGGCGCCCACGCAAAGCCCTGGATGCACAGGCGCCGCCGGTGAACTACGTGGTGTGCACGATCAGCACGTCGACCTTGGCCCGGCGCGAGACGTTGGCCGGCACCGATCCCAGCAGGCGTCCCGCGATCGTGCTCAGGCCGACGTTGCCGACGACCAGCAGGTCGGCTTTTTCGTCCTCGGCGAGCTTGACCAACGCGTCGACCGGGGCGCCGACGATCGACCGGTCTTCCACGTTCTTGGCGCCCGCGTTGTGCGCCCGCTCCTTGGCGTCCTGCAGGATCGCGTAAATCGGCGCGGTCCCCGACACCTTGTAGCTCTCGTCCCGCAGTGCGTCGGCGGCTCGGGTGTCCTCGTGTTGGGGCAGGTACGCCGACGCGATGATCAGCTTCGCGTCGTCCCCCGCGATCTGCGCCGCTCGGTCCACCGCGCGAAACGACGAATCCGAGCCGTCGGTCCCGACCACCACGGTTCGATAGGCACTCATTTACCCTCCCAGTTTCGGTTGGTCAGCCAACCCAAGACAGTATCGCGTTTGCCGGACGGAAAGGAGAAAGAATCCCGACCGAGCGCGGCGTGGCGCTACGGGCGTTTACCGTGGCCGCGCGGCACCGGCGGCCTATTTGCCCCGCGGTTAGCGGGCCGGTTGAGCAGGGCTAACGCCGAAAGCCTTGCACGGCCCGGCTTTTGGTGAACCGCAGGCGCCCGTCGTAAATGTGAACAAGCACCCTACCCTCCCCCACCAGGCTCGCGGCGAGCCAGTTCACTTCCTGCCCCTTACAGTGACAAGCATCATGGCCATGTCCACCGCTGAGCAGTGCGCCTCCGACGCCCCGGACGTCGCTGACGAGGCGGTGCCGGCGCGCCCGCGCGGCAGGTTGCTCGATCCGTGGGCGATCGCCGTGTTCGCCGCGGTCGTCAGCGCCGCCTGGGCCTGCCGGCCGTCGTTGTGGTTCGACGAGGGAGCCACCATCTCGGCCTCGGCCAGCAGGACGTTGCCCGAGCTGTGGAAGCTGCTGGGCCACATCGACGCCGTTCACGGGCTGTATTACCTGCTCATGCACGGTTGGTTCGCGATATTTCCGCCGACGGAGTTCTGGTCGCGGGCGCCGAGCGCGCTTGCGGTCGGGGCCGCAGCCGCGGGCGTCACGGTGTTCACCAGGCGGTTCGTCCCCGGGCGTGCCACGGCGCTGTGCGCGGGTGCGGTCTTCGCCATTTTGCCGCGCACCACCTGGGCGGGAATGGAGGCGCGCTCGTATGCCTTCGCGGCCGCCGCGGCCATCTGGCTGACCGTGTTGCTCGTCGCCGCCGTAAGGCGCAACCGGCCGAGGTTGTGGGTGGGCTACGCGCTGGCGCTGATGCTGTCGATCCTGCTCAGCCTCAACCTGGTCCTGTTGGTGCTGGTGTACGCGGTTTTGGTGCCGCTGCTGGCGCCGAAGGAATCCCCCAGGTCGCGGGTCATCCGGTGGGGGGCCAGCTCGGCCGTCGCCGTCGGCGCCATGACGCCGTTCCTCGTCTTCGCCCATGGCCAGGTGTACCAGGTCAACTGGATCTTTCCCGTCAGCTGGCACTACGCCTTCGACATCAGCCTGCGGCAGTACTTCGATCACAGCGTCCCGTTCGCGATCCTCACGGCGGTGCTCCTGGTCGCGGCGATCGTGGCGTGGCGGAGGGGCGCGCGCGGTCCGGGCGGCGACCTGCGCGTGCTTCTCGTCATCTGCGCGGTGTGGATCGTGCTGCCCACCGCGCTCGTCGTCAGCTACTCGGCCGTCATCGAACCGATCTACTTTCCCCGCTACCTGATCCTCACCACGCCCGCGGTGGCCGTCGTCATGGCCGTCTGCATCGTCACGCTGGCCCGCAAACCGTTGCCCGTCGCGGCGGTGGTCCTGGCGTTTGCCGCCGCCGCGGTGCCGAATTACCTGTTCATCCAGCGCTGGCCGTACGCCAAGGAGGGCTGGGATTACAGCCAGGTGGCCGACCTGATCAGCTCCCACGCGGCGCCCGGGGATTGCCTGATGGTGGACAACACCGTCCCCTGGCGGCCCGGGCCGATCCGGGCGCTGCTGGCCACCCGGCCGGCGGCCTTCCACTCGCTGATCGACGTGGAACGCGGCGCGTACGGGCCCAAGGTCGGCTGGCTGTGGGACGGTCACGTCGCCGTGTGGCTGACGACGGCCAAGATCAACAAGTGCCCGGCCATCTGGACCATCACCAACCACGACGGCTCGCTGCCGGATCACCAAGCCGGACAGTCGCTGCCGCCCGGAACCGCCTTCGGCCGCTCCCCGGCGTTCCGCTTCCCGAGCTACCTCGGGTTCCGCATCGTCGAGCGTTGGCAGTTCCATTACTCGCAGGTCGTGAAGTCGACGCGGTGACGGGGGCGTAGAAGCGCAATCCGTGGGTAGTTGACGGACATGCAGATTCTGCTGGCCAACCCGCTGCTCGGCGGTGACGTGCAGGGCGCGCGCCACGTGATCGAGCTGTTGGCCGCCTTCGGCCTGACGGCGCTCATCGGCCTGGAGCGCACGGTTCAGGGCAAGAGCGCGGGCCTGCGGACCCAGACAATCGTCGGCACGTCGTCGGCGTTGATCATGCTGGTCAGCAAATTCGGCTTCTTCGACATCGTGCACGAAGGGACCGTCACGCTCGACCCGTCCCGCGTCGCGGCCCAAATCGTCTCGGGCGTGGGCTTTTTGGGCGCCGGAATCATCATCACGCGACGCGGCGCGGTGCACGGGCTCACGACGGCGGCGGCGGTGTGGGAGTCGGCCGCGATCGGCATGGCGGTGGGCGCCGGGCTGTTGCTGCTGGCCATCGCGGTCGTGGCGCTGCACTTCGTCAGCGCGCTCGCGTTCAGCGCCGTCGAGCGCCAGCTCACCGCCCGGCTGCGCGGGACCCGCCGGCTGACCATCATCTACGAAAACGGCCGGGGCGTGCTGCGGGAGCTGCTGCGGATCTGCGGGCAGCGCGAGTGGCAGCTCACCGAGCTCGACGCCGACGCCCACGACATCGATGACGGCGAGGTCAGGGTGACGATGACCCTGTCGGGCGCCAAGATGGGCAGCGCCTCCGAGGTTTTCGCCGGGGTCGACGGGGTGGTTGCCATCCTCCGCGGCGGCGAAGAACCCGACTGAGCTCAGCGACCGCCGCGGACCGCGCGGTACGACGCCACGACCCCGGCCCCCGTCAACGCGGTGAACACGGCGAACAGCCAGCGGGCCGCCATCGCGTCGCCGCCGGCCTGGGTCGCGTTGACGACGACGCCGGCCACCCCGGCCCCGAATGCCCCCGAAATGAGCTGCACGGTGTTGATCGCCGCGGCCGCCGCGACGCCTTCGGCCGGGTCGTCGACGGAATCCATTGCGCGCACGGACAAGTGGGGCCAGGCCATGCCGATCCCGATCCCCGCGACCAGCAACCCGAGCGTCCAGGCCGCGACGGTCCCGGCCGACGCGTTGTCGCGCTGGGTGAGCGCACCCAGCGCCAGGCCCGACGCCACCACCACCGGCGCCGCCACGATCACCCGCCCGATCGCCCGCGGGCTCTCCAGCGACGCGCTGACGATCTCGGAGACCGTCCAGCCGACCGCCAGCGCCGCGCCCAGGAATCCGGCCGCCAGCGGCGACAGGTGGGCCAACCGCTGACCGAACAGCGGCACGTAGGTGTCCACCATGGCCCCGACCATCAGCAGGCCCATCGCCAGGTAGATCCACTTCAGGGGCCCGGGCCCAAACACGCTGGGCGGCAACACCGCCGCGTGCATCCGCCAGTCGACGACCGCGAACAGCCCGACCAGCACGACGGCCGCGGCGAGCAGCCCGGCGGTCGCGGCGAGGTTGTGCGGGATCTGGGCGACGCTGACCGCCAGGGCCGCCGCACCGATCAGCACCAGCGACCACACCGGCACCCGCAGCCGCGGTGTCTCGGCGCTGTGCCCGGCGCGGCCGGCCGGCAGCGCGATCGGCACCAGCGTGGCCATCAGCGCGGTCAGACCGGCCATCGCGACGAATGCCCACCGCCACAACCCGAATTGGGCGAACAGGCCGCCCGTCGCGGGACCGACCACCGTCGCGACCCCCCACATCGCCGACACCAGCGCCGAGGCCCGGGTCCACAGCGAGCGGGGCAGCGCCGCGTTGATGACCGCGTAGCCCAGCCCGGCCAGCAGGCCGCCGGCCACGCCCTGCAGGGCGCGCGCCGCGATCAGGACCTCCATGTTGGGGGCCGCCCCGCACGCCAGGCTGGAGACGCCAAACACGGCCAGCCCCAACAGGAACGACGAGCGCGCACCGATGCGCACCAGCATCGGGTTGACCATGGTCGCGGCCACCACCGACCCGACCAGGTACAGGGTGGTCACCCACGCGTAGAGGCGGCTGCCGCCGATCTCGGCGACCGTGTTCGGCAGCAGGCTGATCGTCAGGAACTCGTTGGTGGCGTACAGGGCGACGCCACCGGCCAGCACGACCGAGGTGCCTAGGTACTTGGCGCCCAGCAGCTCGCGCCAGCTGCCGGTGACGGCGTCGGTGTGCGTCACTTCAGGCCGGCGGCGTCCATTCCGCGCAGTTCCTTTTTGAGGTCGGCGATTTCGTCGCGGAACCGGGCCGCCAGCTCGAACTGCAAATCGCGGGCGGCGGCCATCATCTGCGCGGTGAGGTCCTTAATCAGGTCGGCCAGTTCGGCGCGCGGCATGTTCGACGTGTCGCGGCCCTCGAAGACACCGGCGCTGACCGCGCGCCCCGGCTCCCCCTGGGCGCGCCGACCGCGTGACATGCTGCGACCGGAGCCGATTTCGACGGTTTCGCTGTCGTCGGCTTCGGCGTAGACCCGGTCGAGGATGTCGGCGATCTTCTTGCGCAGCGGCTGCGGGTCGATGCCGTGGGCCTCGTTGTAGGCGGTCTGCTTGGCGCGTCGCCGTTCGGTCTCGTCGATGGCCTCTTTCATCGAGTCGGTCATGGTGTCGGCGTACAGATGCACCTCGCCGGACACGTTGCGGGCAGCGCGGCCGATGGTCTGGATCAGGCTGCGCGTCGAGCGCAGGAAGCCTTCCTTGTCGGCGTCGAGGATCGCCACCAGCGACACCTCCGGCAGGTCGAGGCCCTCGCGCAGCAGGTTGATGCCGACCAGCACGTCGTAGTCGCCGAGGCGGAGCTGGCGCAGCAGCTCCACGCGGCGCAGCGTGTCGACCTCGGAGTGCAGGTAGCGCACCCGGATGCCCATTTCGAGCAGGTAGTCGGTGAGGTCCTCGGCCATCTTCTTGGTCAGCGTCGTGACCAGCACCCGCTCGTCGGCGGCGGCGCGCTTGCGGATCTCCCCGATCAGGTCGTCGATCTGCCCCTTGGTCGGCTTGACCAGCACCTTGGGGTCCACCAGGCCGGTGGGGCGGATCACCTGCTCGACGAACTCGCCCCCGGTCTGGCTGAGCTCGTAGGGCCCCGGCGTGGCCGACAGGTACACCGTCTGCCCGATGCGGTCGGCGAACTCCTCCCAGGTCAGCGGCCGGTTGTCGCACGCCGACGGCAGCCGGAACCCGTACTCCACCAGGTTGCGCTTGCGGGACATGTCGCCCTCGTACATCCCGCCGATCTGCGGCACGGTGACGTGCGACTCGTCGATGACCAGCAGGAAGTCCTCCGGGAAGTAGTCGAGCAGCGTGGCCGGCGGCGAGCCCGGTCCCCGGCCGTCGATGTGCCGCGAGTAGTTCTCGATGCCCGAGCAGAACCCGACCTGGCGCATCATCTCGATGTCGTAGTTGGTGCGCATCCGCAGCCGCTGGGCCTCCAGCAGCTTGCCCTGCCGCTCGAATTCGGCGAGCCGCTCGGCGAGCTCCTCCTCGATGGTGGAGATCGCGTGGGCCATCCGCTCCGGCCCGGCCACGTAGTGGGTGGCGGGGAAGATCCGCAGCGAGTCGACCTGGCGAACCACCTCGCCGGTCAGCGGGTGCAGGTAGTACAGCGCCTCGATCTCGTCGCCGAAGAACTCGATGCGGACCGCCAGCTCCTCGTAGGACGGGATGATCTCCACGGTGTCGCCGCGGACCCGGAATGAGCCGCGGGTGAAGGACAGGTCGTTGCGGGTGTACTGGACGTCGACGAGCAGCCGCAGCAGGCCGTCGCGGGGCACCTCGGTGCCGACCTGCAGTTCGACGGAGCGGTCCAGGTAGGACTGCGGCGTGCCCAGGCCGTAGATGCACGACACCGACGCGACCACCACCACGTCGCGCCGCGACAGCAGCGCCGACGTCGCGGAGTGCCGCAGCCGCTCCACGTCGTCGTTGATGGAGCTGTCCTTCTCGATGTAGGTGTCGGTCTGCGCGATGTACGCTTCCGGCTGGTAGTAGTCGTAGTACGACACGAAGTACTCGACGGCGTTGTGCGGCAACATCTCTCGCAGCTCGTTGGCCAGCTGGGCGGCCAGCGTCTTGTTGGGCGCCATCACCAGCGTGGGGCGCTGCAGCCGTTCGATGAGCCAGGCGGTGGTGGCCGATTTTCCGGTGCCGGTGGCGCCGAGCAGGACGACGTCGCGCTCCCCCGCCCGGATCCGGCGCTCCAGCTCGTCGATGGCCGCGGGCTGGTCGCCGGCCGGTGCGTGCGGGCTGACCACCTCGAAGCGGCCACCGGCGCGCACCAGCCCTTCGATGTCCTCCGCGGCCGGCCGGTATTCCGAGTGCGCGACGATTGGGTGTTCAGTGGCAAAGGCCATGGCACCAGGGTAGAGGCGGGTACCGACAAGTGTCCCGCCGCTGCAGGGAACCACCACTCGATCCAACACTTGATAGCGCATCCGCTAGCGCATTCGAAAGTCGCCTATCGTTGCGCTGACCAGATCACCGCGCGAGCGCGCGCAAAATGCCACGCAGCGCGGCGTGTCGGCGTACAGACACGGACGCTCGCGGCCGAGATCTCTAGGCCCCCGGGCGGGTCCAGGTGCGGGTGACCGGGTCGCACTCCAGCAGGTAACCGTCGCTGGACGTGGACATCGCGAACACCGAGGTGTTCGGGCGGTTGCAGGAGCTGCCGGTGGTGTGCACGCCCATCGTGATCGGCGCCTTGGCCCACGTGTTGCCCTCGCAGACGACCTGCTCGCTGTTGGTCGGGTCGTAGGCGAGCTTGTCGGCGTCGCCGCACGCCCCGCCCAGGACCGGCGCCCCCGGGTGCGGCGGCGTGGTCGAGGCGCTGATCACCTGGGCGGGATCGGCCACCGGCACGGACGGCGGGGCGTCGCCGACGCGGGTGGCCACCACCGGCACCCGCACCACCGCTCCCTGCGCGCCGCACTCGTCGGACAGGGCGGTTTGCGTGACCGTGCCCCGCAGCGTGCCGTCGGATTGCGGCGCCAACGACCCGGCGACGCTTTCCTGTTGGGTCGCGCTGACCTGTCCGTTCGGCTCGGTGCAGCCGGCCCGCTCCTGCTGGAACCCGCCCTGCCAATAGCCACCGATGAACCGCAGCGAGTAGGTGTGACCGCCGTCGACGGTGCTGGCCACCTGGTGGTTGGTGTCGTCGAGCTGGGTTCCGGTCGCCGCGCACCCGTTGGCGGTGCACACCGAGCGGAACGCCCACCAGCTGGCGGCCGGGCCGTCGTGGCGGATCGGGATGCCGTTGGTGGTCTGCTTGCTGCGGTCGTAGGTCAGCTTGTAGGTGCCGTTGAGCACCGGCCCCCCGGGCCGCGCGGGCGCCGCGCTCGGCGCCGGCACGGAGGGTCGGGACGCGAGCGCCGGCACGTTGGGCGTCGGGCTCTCCGGCTGGAAGGAGTACAGCGTCGACCAGGTCGCCGCGATGGCGATCAGCACCGCGCACAGCAACGCGGTCGCCCACCGGGCCCGGGACGAGAACCGGTGATGCAACCGCCGCCGCGGCGACGCGTCACCCGCCTGGTCGCCGGCCTGCTCGTCGGAAACCAGCTCGTCGACGGCGGCGGCGAACGCGCGGCAGCGGTCGAAGCGGTCCTCAGGGCGCTTGGCGAGGGCGGTGAGGAACACGTCGTCCAGGTAGGCCAAGTCCGGGCGGTAGTCGCTGAGCCGCGGCGGATCCTCGTGCAGGTGCTGGCTGATCACCGCGATCGGGTTGGAGTGCTGGAACGGCGGCGCACCGGTGAGCAGATGAAATGCCGTGGCCGCCAACGCGTACTGGTCCGCGCGGCCGTCGATGTTGGACCCGGTCAGCTGTTCCGGAGCGGCGTAAGCCACCGTGCCCACCGCGACGTTGGTCTCGGTGATGCCGCTGATGTTGGCCAGGTGGCGCGCTACACCGAAGTCCGCCAACAGGATTCGGCGTTCCCCGTCGTCGGGATGGGTGAGCAGGATGTTGGCGGGCTTGACGTCTCGGTGCAGCAGGCCGCGATCGTGCGCGTAGTCCAGCGCCCCGGCGACCGCCTGCAGGATCGCGCATACCTCGTCGATAGGCATCCCGTCGGGGTAGCGCTCCTTGACCAGCCGGGCCGCGTCGGTGCCTTCGACGTAGTCCATGGAAATCCAGAGCTGACCGTCGAATTCGCCGCGGTCGTGGACGCCGACGATGTGCGGGTGCCAGAGCGTCGCCGCCAGGTCGGCCTCGCGGTTGAACCGCTCACGGAACTCGGGATCGGCGGTGACCGCCTCGGCGAGCACCTTGATCACGTCGCGCCGCGGCAGCCGGGGATGCAGCGCCAGGTAGACCTCGGCCATGCCGCCGGCGCCGAGCTGCCGCAGGATCGTGTAGCCGGCGAACGCCGCACCGCTGCTCAGCGCGAGGCGCGATGCGCTGGGCTCGGGGCGGGACACAACGGCCACCTCCAAGGCCGGCGGCTCTGCGTTCGGGGTCGAGGTGACGGGCGGAATGCGGCGAAACAGGTGCGCGACGGTTGCCGAGGGACCCGAATTGAAGCCCGCGCGCAGGGCCTCACGCGCCAGGCGCGGGTTGCTCAGCAGCCGTCTCCCGGCGTCGATCCGCCGGGTCGTGCCCTTGTGATCGTCCGTCAATCGCTGCCCCCTCGTTGCTCGGCTGTCACTCCCCTCACGTCCGAATGATGCCGGATCTCGGTGGGCGATTGGTCTCAGGAAGCTATGAGCACGCTATGAGTGGCCGAATCGAAATAAAGCCAAATCACAGGCGAGTCCCATGGAGAGCACTCAAACCACGGACCGATACTTGAGTAGTGAATCGACCCGCCCCGCCTGTCCTGACAATCCGGCACGACGGGTCCCAACGCTCGTTCGCGGCCGGCCACGAGGTCGTCGTCGGGCGTGACGCGAACGCGGACTTGCGGATTCCGGACCCCCGGATCTCCCGCGCGCACCTGATCGTGCGGTTCGACCAGGGCCGCTGGCTGGCGATCGACAACGGCTCGCTGAACGGCACCTACGTCAACGGCTACCGGATGCCGGTCATCGACATCCACGACGGCCAGAGCATCAACGTCGGCAACCCGCAGGGTCCGCGGCTCACGTTCGCGGTCGGGCCGCAGCAGGGCCACGCCAGCGGACCGCCCCCACGCAGGCCGACGCGGGACTCCGGGCCGCCCACCGTGGCCTGGGCCGCGCTGCCGGAGCGGACGAACCCCACCGCGCCGCCCGTCCCCCGTCGGGGCCAGACCGGCAGCCAGCCCAGGCAGCCCGCGCCGCGTCCGATGCCGCCCCAGGGCCCGCCCCGGCAGCCACCCAGGCCGCCGGGGCCAGCGAGGCCACCGCAGCCGCGACAGGCGCCGCCGCCCAGGCCACCCGACCGGACGCCACCCGACCAGGTGACCACCGTCAACGCCGAGCCGGCGCTCCAGCCAGACGCGCCACCGCCCGCCGAGTCCACCGTGATCGACGCCAGGACGGCCGACGTCTCCAACCTGGCCACCAGGTTCGTGAAGTTGCTCTCGCCGCGCCTGTCGGCGGCCGCGGGCACGGCCGGCGCCAAGACGATCGGCCGCGCGGCCGAGAGCGACATCGTCGTCTACGACGTCCTCGCCTCGCGTCATCACGCCACGCTGCTGCACACCCCGCTCGGGACCGAGATCCGCGACAACAGCATCAACGGCACCTTCGTCAACGGCACCCGAGTCGGGTCGGCGATCCTGACCGACGGCGACGTCGTCACCATCGGCAACGTCGACCTGGTGTTCCGGGGCGGCACCCTGGTCGAGGGCGGCGCCGCCGCGGCGCGCACCGGCGGCCTCGAGGTGCGCAACGTCCGCTACGTCGTCGACAGCGGCAAGCAACTGCTCGACGACATCTCGCTGACCGCCCGCCCGGGGACGCTGACCGCCGTGATCGGGGGGTCGGGCGCCGGCAAGAGCACGCTGGCCCGGCTGATCGCCGGCTACACCAGCCCCACCTCGGGCTCGGTGAGCTTCGAGGGCCACGACATCCACGCCGAGTACGCGTCGTTGCGCAGCAGGATCGGCATGGTTCCCCAGGACGACGTGGTGCACCGCCAGCTGACGGTCAACCAGGCGCTGGGCTACGCCGCCGAACTGCGGCTGCCTCCCGACACCAGCAAGGCCGACCGCGCCAAGGTGGTCGCCCAGGTGCTCGAGGAGCTCGACCTCACCAAGCACGCCGACACCCGCGTCGACAAGCTGTCGGGCGGCCAGCGCAAACGCGCCTCGGTCGCGCTCGAGCTGCTGACCGGGCCGTCGCTGCTGATCCTCGACGAGCCGACGTCGGGCCTCGACCCGGCGCTGGACCACCAGGTCATGACGATGCTGCGCCAGCTGGCCGACGCCGGTCGCGTCGTGATCGTGGTGACGCACATGCTGTCCTACCTCGACATCTGCGACCAGCTGCTGCTGGTGGCCCCGGGCGGCAAGACGGCCTACTTCGGCCCGCCCGACCAGATCGGCGAGGCGATGGGCACCACCAACTGGGCCAAGATCTTCACCAAGGTCGGCGCCGACCCCGAGGAGGCCAACCGGCGCTTCCAGGAGCGGGCCGAGGCCCAGCGGCGGCCCCAAAAACTGCTGCCCGCCCGGACCGACGAGCCCGGCGACCTGGGCGAGCCGGTGCACACCAGCGTGCGGCGCCAGATTTCCACGGTCGCGCGCCGGCAGGTGCGGCTGGTCGTCGCCGACCGCGCCTATTTCGTCTTCCTGGCGCTGTTGCCGTTCATCCTGGGTTCGCTGTCGCTGACCGTGCCGGGCAACCACGGGTTCCAGGTGCCGGGCCCGAATGCCGGGACGCCCGACGAAGCCGCGCAGATCCTGGCCCTGCTGCTGCCGGCCGCGGCGTTCATGGGCACCGCGCTGACGATCCGCGACCTGGTCGGCGAGCGCGCCATCTTCCAGCGCGAGCAGGCGGTCGGGCTGTCGACCACGGCCTATCTGCTCGCGAAGACGGCGGTGTTCTGCGGGTTCGCCATCCTGCAGTCGGCGATCGTCACCGCGATCGTGGTGATCGGCAAGAGCGCCCCGACTCGCGGCGCCGTTCTGCTCGGCCACTCGACCGCCGGGGCGACCGTCGAGCTGTTCCTGACCGTGGCGGGCACGTGCGTCGCCTCGGCCATCCTCGGGCTGGCCATCTCGTCGCTGGTGCGCTCCAGCGAGCAGATCATGCCGCTGTTCGTGGTCACGGTGATGGCCCAGCTCGTGCTGTGCGGCGGCATGGTCCCGGTGACGGGCCGGCTCGGCCTCGACCAGCTCTCGTTCGCGATGCCCGCGCGCTGGGGCTACGCCGCGGCGGCGTCGACGGTCGATCTGCGGCACCTGGTGCCCGACACGCTGCTCTCCCAGGACCGGTTCTGGGAGCACACCTCGAGGGTCTGGCTGATCGACATGGGCATGCTGGCCGCGCTGTCGGTGTTCTACGGCGGCTTCGTGCGGTGGAAACTTCGGTTGCGCCGATAGAGTGGGTCAATCCATCCCCCGAAGCACGAGACGTTCGACCTGGTCGCCCGCACCAACACCGATCCGAAGGGCATCGTGCGGGCCGTCGACGAGTACGTCGTGCACCCGTGGGGGCTCTACGTCGCCCGCCCCACCCCGGGCCGCCCGCAGTTCCACTACCTCGAATCCTGGCTGCTGCCGTCGTTGGGCTTGCGCGCCACCGTCTTTCACTTCAACCCGGGGCACGAACGCGACCAGGACTACTACCTCGACGTGGGCGAATACACGCCGGGCGGTGATGTGTGGCATTCGGAAGACCACTACCTGGACATCGTCGTCCGCACCGGCGCCGACGCCGAGCTGGCCGACGTCGACGAGCTGCTGGACGCCGTGCGCCACGGCCTGCTGACGCCGGAGGTGGCCGAAAGGGCCGTGCGGCGCGCGGTGGTCGCCATCGACGGCCTGGCCCGCAACGGCTACGACCTTTCCCGGTGGCTGGCCACCCGTGGCATGGAGCTGACCTGGCGTGAGGCTTAACTCGTTTCCTCACGTGACCCACGGGTATCACTTGGGGATGCGTTTGATCGACCACCGACGCAAACGCCGGCCCAGCGGGGACCCGCGTTTCGTCGCCGAGCGGCACCGGCCGGCCAGCGACCACTACTACCTTCGCCTCGACATCGATGGCGTGCTGGTCTCCTGGGCGATCCCCGACCACAGCCGGATAGCCCGCCGCACCGAGGACCTCCCGCTCGAAGCCGCCGAGCGCGACGTCGACGGCGACGCCGGCACCTATGTCAACGCGACGCCCTACGACATGGGTGAATGCCTTGAGCGCGGCCATCTTTCGTTCTTTCTGTGCGGCGAGTGGCTGCGCGGCTGGTACACGCTGACCCGCATCCGGGACGGCGATCACGAGACGTGGTTGCTGATCAGGCGCAAAGACGACGAGGACGCCGACACGCTGCGCCAGCCGGCGCTGACCGGCCGCTCCCTGGACGACCTGTCATGACCGACTTCGCCGCCCTGCCCGCACCGGTGCGTGCGGCGCTGCACGACGAACCGGTGCCCGACTGGCGGCCTCCCACGCTGGCCACGCTGACCGACCGGCGGTTCTCCGATCCACAGTGGATATTCGAGCGCAAATTCGACGGGATGCGCTGCCTGGGCTTCCGCGACGGTGACCGGGTGCGGCTGCTGTCGCGAAATCGGCAGCCGCTCAACGGGACCTATCCCGAGCTTGTCGACGCGCTCGGCGCCCAGCGCACCACGCGGTTCGTCGTGGACGGAGAGGTGGTGGCGTTCGCGGGCCGGCGCACCAGCTTCGAACGGCTGCAGGGCCGACTGGGCATCACCGACCCCGAGGTGGCCCGGGCGTCCCCGGTCCGCATCTTCTACTACGTGTTCGACCTGCTGCATGTCGACGGCACGTCGACCACCGATGTTCCGCAGCTGTGGCGAAAGAAACTGTTGCGCAAGGCGATTGACTTCGGCGATCCGCTGAGGTTCGCGGTGCACCGGGTCGAGGACGGGATCGGCGCCTACGAGGCGGCATGCAAACGCGGCGACGAGGGCGTGATCGCCAAGCGGACCGACGCCACGTACGAAGGCGGCCGGTCGAAGAACTGGCTGAAGTTCAAATGCGTTCGCGACCAGGAATTCGTCGTCGGCGGCTACACCAGCCCGAAGGGCAGCCGCATCGAGTTGGGGGCGCTGCTGCTCGGCTACCACGACGGTCGCGACCTGGTCTACGCCGGCAAAGTGGGAACCGGGTTCGACGAACCGACGCTGCGGAGCCTGCACGAGCGGCTGTCCCCCCTCGAGCAGGACGAGCCACCCTTCACCCGGGGTCTGGTGCGCGAGAACGGCGCCCACTGGGTGCGCCCCGAGCTGGTGGCCCAGATCGGATTTGCCGAGTGGACCCGCGACGGCAAGCTGCGCCACCCGCGATACCAGGGGCTGCGCACCGACAAGGACGCGTCCGACGTGGTGCGGGAGACGCGGTGACGCCGCGCGTCGAGGTCACCCACCCGGACCGGGTGATGTTCCCCAACGACGGGATCACCAAAGGCGAGCTGGTCGACTACTACGGCGAGGTGGCCGACGCGATGCTGCCGCACCTGCGGGACCGAGCGCTCACCGTGCAGCGGTTCCCACGCGGCATCGGCGAACAAGGTTGGGTGCAACAGGATTTCGCGGATTCGCTGCCCGACTGGATGGGCCGGGTGGAGGTCGGCAAAGAGGGCGGCACGGTCGTGCACCCCGTGGCGGAACGCCCCGAGGCGCTGCGCTGGTTGGCCAACCAGAACTGCGTCACGCTGCACGTGTGGCAGTCGCGGCGGGAGCGGCTGCACAAGCCCGACCGGCTGGTGTTCGACCTCGACCCCTCCGACAGCGACTTCGCGGTGGTGCGGGCGACGGCCCACGCGGCGGCCGCGGTCCTGGACGACCTCGGGCTGGCGCGCTACGTGCAGACCACCGGGTCGCGCGGGTTGCACGTGGTGGTGCCGCTGCGTCCTGAAACCGATTTCGACACCGTGCGCCAATTCGCCCGCGAGGTCGCCGAGGTGGTGGTGGCCGATGACCCCGCGCATCGCACCCTGGAAGCCCGCAAGGACAACCGCGGCGACCGCGTGTACCTCGACATCATGCGAAACGCCTACGCGCAGACGGCGGTTGCACCGTATTCGGTGCGGGCCCGGGCGGGCGCGCCGGTTGCCACCCCGCTGGAGTGGGACGAGCTGGACATGCGGGGCCTGCGGGCGGACCGATTCACCATCCGCGATCTCCCCAAACGGCTTGCCGGGCAGGGCGATCCGTGGGCCGGCATGTACCGGCACGCCCGCTCCCTGAAGGGTCCCGCGCAGCGGGTGGCCAAGCTTCGTGCCTGAACTGCCCGACGTGGAGGGCTTTCGGCGCGAGTTGGCCGACGCGCTACCCGGCCGGCGGATACGGGGCGTGCAGGTCCACGATCCGGGCATCCTGCGAAACACCACCTCCGCGGCGCTCGGCCGGCGGCTCGTCGGCCGCCGCTTCGATCGCCCACGCCGGCACGGCAAGTGGCTGATGCTGCCGACGGACGGCCCGACGCTGCTGGTGCACAGCGGGATGACCGGGCACCCGTACTACGCCGCCAACGGCGCCGAGCACGAGCCGTACGAGCGGCTGGTGATCGCGCTGGATCGCGGCGAACTGCGCTATGCCGACCTGCGCAAGCTGCGCGGGGTGTGGCTGGCCGACGACGACGAGGACGTCGCGCACGTGACGGGCCCGCAGGGCCCCGACGCGCTGGGCCTCGGACTGCCGGCGTTCCGCGAGGCGCTGCGCGGCCGGTCCGGGCGGCTGAAGCCGGCGCTGATGGACCAGGCGGTGATCGCGGGGCTCGGCAACCTACTCACCGACGAGATCTGCTGGCGGGCCCGGATCGCGCCGGCCCGCCCGATCCCGCAACTCGACGCCGACGACGTCAAGCGCCTGCACGCCGCGATGACGCAGGTGCTGCGCACGGCGGTGCCGCACGGTCGGGTGCCCGGCCTGCCGCGGTGGCTCACCCGGGTGCGCGACGACCCCGACCCGTCCTGTCCGCGCTGCGGCACCCGCCTCGCGCGTGCCCGTGTCGCCGGGCGGACGTCGTTGTGGTGCCCGCGCTGTCAAGCCGGGTAATCTCGGCTGCTATGCGCCCCAGCAACCACCGATGGATGGCAATCACTGCCTTGACCGTCATCGCGGCCGGGTCCCAGCTAAGCCCGGCAACCGCGCGGGCGGACCTGCACAACATCACCTACCGCGCCCGGATCGACGCGCTGACCACCGGCAGCCAGGCCATTTTCGTGATCAACGGCAACCGGGCGAACAGCACCAACCTCCCGTCGATGCCGGGCAACGTGTTCGAGGCCAACACGGTGTTGCCCGATCCGCAGCAGGCCGGGATGCAGATCGTGCTGCATTTCCCCTACTCGGCGAATGTGCACTGCGAGATCGACGTGGACGACAACGTTTTCACGCAGCTCGATCAGTTCGTCAGACCAACGCCCGGCAATCCCGATCCCAAGAACGGCATGCTGCAGTGCGGTGCGCCCATACCCGCCTAACCGCGGGAATCACATCCGCCACACAAGCCTCTCCGCCGAACCATTGCCCGTTGTGTCCACCTCGTAGCGACAAGCGGATTAGTCGCTATGAGGTGGACGTGACGCGTACCACCTCCCCCGGAGGCGCGTGGGGCTGTTGTGAAAGTTGGCGCTAGGGCTGCCATCCGGTTGAGTCGGCCCACTTCCAAGCGCGCCGGTAGGCGTCGGCAAACCATGGTTCCTTGGCGTCGACATAGCGCGAGATGTCACCGCCGGCGGCCTGTTCGGCCTTGAGCTTGACGGCCAGGTAGTCGGCGCGCGCGCCGACGTCGGCCCGCAGCCAGGCGACGAACAGCAGGGCGAACTGCTGGTTGGGCCAGCCTTCAACCCTGACGTGCACATTGGTTGGCCGGCCCGGGTCGGCGGAGGCGTGAATCCGCTTGTGCCACAGGCCGGGATCGTCGCTGTGGTCGTAGCGCTCTACGGTGCTGCGGGCGTCGGTCCGGGCAGTGTCCTCGGTGATGTGCTCCAAGCGCGGGTAGCCGGCCGCCAACAAGGGTTCGGCGAGCTCGTCGGCGACCGCGAGCGATTCGACGGTGATCTGCATGTCGATGACATCCTTGGCGTCCAAGGCGGGCAGTGCGGTGGAGCCGATGTGGTCGACGCGAATTGCCCGGTGGCCGCACGCGGTCTGCAGCCGGCCCGCGATCCGCCGCGCCTGGTCCGGCCAGCTCGGGTCGGCCGGCACCAGACGCACGGGCGCCCTGGCGATCTGGCGCGCGCTCAGGTTGTGGGCGAACGGCAGGATGCGGTCGTTCCAGACGTCGCGGGCCCGCTGCGCCAGCTCCTCCGGGGTGCCCGAGTTGTCCAGCCAGACGTCGGCGACTGCGCGGCGCTGCTCGTCGTCGGCCTGCGCGGCGATCCGGGCGCGGGCGTCGTCCTCGGGCATGCCGCGTAGGTCGACCAGCCGTCGCACCCGCACCTCGACGTCGGCGTGCACGACCACGACGAGCGGGAACAGCGGCGCCATCCCCGACTCCACCAGCAGCGGAATGTCCTCGACGACAACCGAATCCGCGGGCACCGACGCGATGATCTCGGAGCGCCGCTTGCCCACCAGCGGATGCACGATCCCGTTGAGCTTCTGGCGCGCCTCGTCGTCACGAAAAGCCTTGGCGGCCAACGCGGGACGATCGAGCGACCCGTCGGGCGACAGGATGTCGTCGCCGAACGCCTCGACGAGCGCCTTCAGGCCCTCGGTGCCCGGCTCGACCACCTCGCGCGCGATGACGTCCCCGTCGACGATGACGGCACCGCACTTCGCGAAGGTCGACGAGACCGCCGACTTGCCGGCGCCGATGCCACCGGTCAACCCGATGCGCAGCATCCCTGAACGCCGCTAGGCGTTGCCGGCGAGCTTTTCCCGCAGGGCCGCCAACTGGGCGTCGCTGGCGAGCGATCCACCCGCCGCCTTCTCCGACGACGCGCCGTTGCCCGGCGCCGAGTCGCCGGCGGTGTGGGCGGCCGACTCGGCCGCGGCGAACTTCTCCATCTGCGCGGTGTGCATCTTGTGCCGGCGCTCCGCCTCGGCGTAGCGCGCCTCCCATTCGTTGCGCTGGGCGTCGAATCCCTCGAGCCATTCGTTGGTCTCGGAGTCGAAGCCCTCGGGGAAGATGTAGTTGCCCTGCTCGTCGTAGCTATCGGCCATGCCGTACTTCGCCGGGTCGAATTCCTCGGTGTAGTCCTCGTTGGCCTGCTTGAGCGACAACGAGATTCGGCGGCGCTCCAGGTCGATGTCGATGACCTTGACCATCGCGTCGTCGCCGACGGCGACCACCTGGTCGGGCACCTCGACGTGCCGCTCGGCCAGCTCGGAGATGTGCACCAAGCCCTCGATGCCCTCCTCGACGCGGACGAACGCGCCGAACGGAACCAGCTTGGTGACCTTGCCGGGCACGATCTGACCGATGGCGTGCGTGCGGGCGAAGTGGCGCCACGGGTCTTCCTGGGTCGCCTTGAGCGACAACGAAACCCGCTCGCGGTCCATGTCGACGTCGAGCACCTCGACGGTGACCTCGTCGCCGACCTGCACCACCTCGGACGGGTGGTCGATGTGCTTCCAGGACAGCTCGGAGACGTGCACCAGCCCGTCCACCCCGCCGAGGTCGACGAACGCGCCGAAGTTGACGATGGACGAGACCACACCCTTGCGGATGCTGCCCTTCTGCAGCTGGTTGAGGAACTCGCTGCGCACCTCGGACTGGGTCTGCTCGAGCCAGGCCCGGCGGGACAGCACCACGTTGTTGCGGTTCTTGTCCAGCTCGATGATCTTGGCCTCGATCTCCTTGCCGATGTACGGCTGCAGGTCGCGGACGCGGCGCATCTCGACGAGCGAGGCGGGCAGGAAGCCGCGCAACCCGATGTCGAGGATCAGGCCGCCCTTGACGACCTCGATGACGGTGCCCTTGACGGCCTCGTCCTTCTCCTTGAGCGCCTCGATGGTGCCCCAGGCGCGCTCGTACTGTGCGCGCTTCTTGGACAGGATCAGCCGGCCCTCTTTGTCCTCCTTGGTGAGAACCAGGGCCTCGACCTCATCGCCGACGGAAACGACCTCGTTGGGGTCGACGTCGTGCTTGATGGAGAGCTCGCGGGCGGGGATGACCCCTTCGGTCTTGTAGCCGATGTCGAGGAGCACCTCGTCCCGGTCCACTTTGACGATCGTGCCCTCCACGATGTCGCCATCGTTGAAGTACTTGATCGTTTTGTCTATTGCGGCGAGAAAATCCTCGCTCGAGCCAATGTCGTTGACGGCTACTTGCGGCGAGGTGACGGCGGGACTCGGCATGTTGTTGGGTTGCTCCGGACAGGTTGGGTCGTAGGGACAAAATGGATTTACCTGTTGAGGCTACTCGACAGGGCACTAGCTGGACAAACTCGGCCGCTACGGACCCGACGCGAATGTAACGCGGCGGCGAATTTCCGGCCTATTTTCGCCTTCATATTACAGCCGGGGCGTTTCAGTGCGCGGCCGCATCCCAGCTGCGGCCGTAACCGACCGAGACCTCGAGGGGGACGTCGAGCGGGTAGGCGCCGCCCATCTTCTCGCGCGCCAGCGCCTCAAGGACCTCCCGCTCGCCCGGCGCGACTTCGAACAACAGTTCGTCGTGCACCTGCAGCAGCATCCGCGACGCCAGCCCGGCCTCCTTGATGGCCTTGTCGACCTCGATCATCGCCACCTTGATGATGTCGGCCGCGCTGCCCTGGATGGGCGCGTTGAGCGCGGCCCGCTCGGCGGCCTCCCGAACCTGGCGGTTGCTGCTGTCCAGCTCGGGCAGGTAGCGGCGGCGGCCCAGCACCGTGGAGGTGTAGCCGTCCTTGCGGGCCTGCTCCACGACGTCCATCAGGTAGTCGCGGACGCCGCCGAACCGGGCGAAGTACGCGTCCATCTGGTCCTTGGCTTCCTCGGTGGAGATCTTCAATTGCTGCGACAGCCCGTAGGCGCTCAACCCGTAGGCCAGCCCGTACGACATCGCCTTGACGCGGCGGCGTAGCTCGGCGGTGACCTCCTCGATCGGCACGCCGAACGCCCGGGAAGCGACGAACGAGTGCAGGTCCTCCCCGGTGTTGAAGGCTTCAATGAGCCCTTCGTCCCGCGACAGGTGCGCCATGATCCGCATCTCGATCTGGCTGTAGTCCGCCGTCATCAGCTCTTCGTAGGACTTGCCGACGACGAACCCGTCCCGGATCTGCCGGCCTTCCTCGGTGCGGATCGGGATGTTCTGCAGGTTGGGCTCCGTCGACGACAGCCGGCCGGTCGCCGCGATGGTCTGGTTGAACGTGGTGTGGATGCGGCCGTCGGCGGCGACCGAGTTCAGCAGCCCGTCGACGGTGACCTTCAGCCGGGTGACGTCGCGGTGGGCCAGCAGGTGCTGCAGGAACGGATGGCCGGTCTTGTCGAACAGCGACTGCAGGGCGTCGGCGTCGGTGGTGTATCCGGTCTTGGTGCGCTTGGTCTTCGGCATCCCGAGCTCGTCGAACAGCACCACCTGCAGCTGCTTGGGCGAGCCCAGGTTGATCTGCTTGCCGATCACGGCGTAGGCGGCCTCGGCCGCGTCGCGGATCTGGTCGGCGAACTGGCTTTGCAGCTCGCCAAGCAGCCGCAGGTCGACGGCGATGCCGGCACTTTCCATCTCGGCCAGCACGTGCTGCACCGGCAGCTCCATCTCACCCAGCAGCGCGGTCGAGTCGATGCGATCCAGCTCGGCGTCCAGCGCGTCGGCCAGGTCGACGACGGCCCGGGCCCGCAGGATCAGGGTCGCGACGGCCTGCTCGTCCACGCCCTCCATGTCGTCGAGCAGCGAAAGCTGTTGCTGCTCAGGACTTTCCGCGCGCAGCTCGCGACGCAGGTAACGCAGCGACAGGTCGTCGAGGGTGAAGCTGCGCTGCCCCGGGCGCACCAGGTAGGCGGCCAGCGCGGTGTCGGAGGTGACGCCGCCCAGCGTCCAGCCGCGGCCGGCCAGGTCGTGGATGGCGAGCTTGGCCTCGTGCAGCGCTTTGGGTTTCGCCGGGTCGGCCAGCCAGGCCGCCAGCGCGGCGTCGTCGTCGGGGGTCAGCGTCGCGGTGTCGATGTAGGCGCCGTCGCCGTCGGCCGCGGCGATGCCCAGCCCGGTGGCGTCCCCGCCGTGCGGCAGGTGGGTGCCCGCCACGGCGAGGCCCGCCCTACGCCCGTCGCCGGCGTGCGCGGCCAGCCATTGCCCGACGGTGCCGGGCTCGAGCGCGTCGCCGCGCACGTCGAAGCCCTCGTCGACCTCGGGCTCGACGGCGACCAGGGTCTCGAACAGCCGGTCGCGCAACACCCGGAACTCCAGATCGTCGAACAGGCGGTGGATCTGGTCGCGGTCCCAGGGCTGCAGCCGCAACGTGTCCGGGGTTTGAGCCAGCGGCACGTCTTTGACGAGATCGGTGAGCTCGCGGTTGCGGATGACGCTGGCCAAGTTGGCGCGCAGCGCGTCGCCCACCTTGCCGCGGACCGAGTCGACGTTGTCGACCAGCGCCTGCAGGGAGCCGTATTCGGCGATCCACTTCGACGCGGTCTTCTCCCCCACCCCGGGAATGCCGGGCAGGTTGTCGCTGGGATCGCCGCGCAGCGCCGCGAAGTCGGGGTACTGCTGCGGGGTCAGCCCGTACTTTTCCACGACGGCCTCGGGGGTGAAGCGGGTCAATTCGCTGACGCCCTTGCGCGGGTACAGCACCGTGACGTCGTCGCTGACCAGTTGCAGGGAGTCGCGATCACCGCTGACCACCAGCACGCGGTAGCCCTCGTTCTCGGCCTGGGTGGCCAGCGTCGCGATGAGGTCGTCGGCCTCGAACCCCTGCTCCGAGAGCACCGTGATGCCCAGCGCGTTGAGCACCTCCTTGGTGATGTCGATCTGGCCGTGGAATTCGTCCGGCGTCGACGACCGGTTGGCCTTGTACTCGGGGTATCGCTCGGAGCGGAAGGTCTGCCGCGACACGTCGAACGCCGCGGCGATGTGCGTCGGCGCCTCGTCGCGCAGCAGGTTGATCAGCATGGCGGTGAAGCCGTAGACCGCGTTGGTGGTCAGCCCGCCGCGGGTCTTGAAGTTCTCGGCGGGCAGCGCGTAGAACGCCCGGAACGCCAGCGAATTGCCGTCCAAGAGCATGAGTGTCGGTTTGGTTTGTTCCTCGGTTTTCTGAGGGGTGGCGGCGGGCACGGCATTCACTCTAGGCACCCGGTGTGACGAAGCCTGGCATCCCCAAACAAGCGCTTGGTAGTGTTGGCGGGTGCCCGAGGTCACCAGCCAACAACCCGCGATCGACGGTTGGTTCGCCACCGATGACGCCGGTAACGCCCATCTGATCGGCAGCAAGTGCCCCGAGTGCGGCACCTACGTCTTCCCGCCGCGCGAGAACAACTGCCCCAACCCGGCCTGCGCCAGCGACACGCTGGAGCCGGTCGCGTTGTCGACCCGGGGGACGCTGTGGAGCTACACCGAGAACCGGTATCCGCCGCCGGCGCCCTACCCTGCCCCGGACCCCTTCGAGCCGTTCGCCATCGCGGCGGTGGAGCTGGCCGAAGAGGGGCTGATCGTGCTGGGCAAGGTCGTCGAGGGCACGCTGGCCGAGGATTTGAAGGTCGGCATGGAGATGGAGCTGACCACCATGCCGCTATACATCGACGACGACGGCGTGCAACGCCTCGTGCACGCGTGGAGGATCCCGTCATGAGCCCTGAACCGCTGTACATCCTCGGCGCCGGCATGCACCCGTGGGGAAAGTGGGGCCGCGACTTCACCGAATACGGCGTCGTCGCAGCGCGGGCCGCGCTGGCCGAGGCCGGGTTGGACTGGCGGCAGATCCAGCTGGTCGCCGGGGCCGACACGATCCGCAACGGCTATCCGGGTTTCATCGCCGGGTCGACGTTCGCGCAGAAGCTGGGCTGGAACGGGGTCCCGGTCAGCTCCAGCTACGCCGCGTGCGCCAGCGGTTCGCAGGCGCTGCAGAGCGCCCGGGCGCAGATCCTGGCCGGCTTCTGCGACGTCGCGCTGGTGATCGGCGCCGACACCACCCCGAAGGGCGCGTTCGCCCCCGTCGGCGGGGAGCGCAAGAACGACCCGGACTGGCAGCGGTTCCACCTGATCGGGGCGATGAACCCGGTGTACTTCGCGTTGCTGGCGCGGCGCCGGATGGACCTCTACGGTGCCACGCCCGAGGACTTCGCACAGGTCAAGGTGAAGAACTCGCGGCACGGCCTGCAGAACCCAAATGCCCGCTACCGCAAGGAATCATCGGTTGACGACGTGTTCGCCAGCCCCGTGGTGGCCGACCCGCTGCGCCAGCTCGACATCTGCGCCACGTCCGACGGCGCCGCCGCGCTGATCGTCGCCAGCGCCGACTTTGCCCGCAAGCACCTCGGATCGCTCGACGGCGTCCCGTCGGTGCGCGCGGTCAGCACCGTGACACCGCGCTACCCGCAGCACCTGCCCGAATTGCCCGATATCGCAACGGATTCCACCGCCATCGTGGCCGCGCCGGAGCGGGTGTTCAAGGACCAGATCCTCGACGCCGCGTACGCCGAGGCGGGCATCGGGCCCGAGGACGTCAGCCTGGCCGAGGTTTATGACCTGTCCACTGCGCTCGAGCTCGACTGGTACGAACACCTGGGCCTGTGCGCCAAGGGCGAGGCCGAGGCGCTGCTGCGCAGCGGCGCCACCACCATCGGCGGCCGCGTCCCGGTCAACCCGTCAGGCGGCCTGGCGTGCTTCGGCGAGGCCATTCCCGCCCAGGCGATCGCGCAGGTCTGCGAGTTGACGTGGCAGCTGCGCGGCCAGGCCACCGGCCGGCAGGTGGAGGGCGCGACCGTCGGCGTCACCGCCAATCAGGGCCTGTTCGGCCACGGCTCGTCGGTGATCGTCGCGCGCTAGTTCGCGTTTCGCCGAGACTGCAACCAGAGCGTCGAATCGCCCAAATTCGCGATCTGAGCGCAGTCTCGGCGCGGTTGGCCGTCGCGTGCCAACGCGGTCTTCCCGCCCTGGATACACACGCAAAGCCGTCACCGCACACTTAAAGTCGCGGCACTATTCGGAAGCCTCTTTGGGCGTGTCCCCCAGGGTTTCCAAGACCACCTCGGCCACCCGCTTCATGGTGGTCCGCCGGTCCATGGCCGCGCGCTGGATCCACTTGAACGCCTCGGGCTCGGTCATGCCCTGCTTGGTCTGCAGCAGGCCCTTGGCGCGCTCGACGAGCTTGCGGGTCTCCAGCCGCTCGGACAGCGTCGCCACTTCGCGTTCCAGCTCACTGATCTCGGCGAACCGGCTGACCGCCAATTCGATCGCCGGGATCAGGTCGCTGATCGTGAACGGCTTCACCAGGTAGGCCATCGCGCCGGCGTCGCGGGCGCGCTCGACCAGGTCGCGCTGGCTAAACGCGGTCAGCACCACGATCGGCGCGATGCGCTTGCTGGCTATTTCCGAGGCCGCGTCGATGCCGTCGCGGCGTGGCATCTTCACGTCCATGATCACCAGGTCCGGCTTGTGGCGCTCGGCGAGTTCGACGGCCTCCTGGCCGTCGCCCGCCTCGCCGACGATCTCGTAGCCCTCCTCTCGGAGCATCTCGGCCAGGTCCAGCCGGATGAGCGCTTCGTCTTCCGCGATCAGGACCCGGCGCGGCACAGCGGCGTCGGTGTCGGTCTTGGGGCCTGTCATGACGGACATTGTGTCGTGCATGCCCGCCACCAGCGAACTCGGGGGCGGTGAGAACCGATCGGCGCACCAATCCTCTATGGTGGGAGGCTGCCCAGCCCTCGTATCCCAACTGGCAGAGGAAACGGACTCAAAACCCGTCCAGTGTGGGTTCGAATCCCACCGAGGGCACTCAATGTGATGAGGCTCAGCAAGCCGCCTTCTTGGCCGGCATTTGGTATGGGCCGCGGACGCCCGGCTTCCAGCCGGATTCCGCACGCCAAATATTCCGCCGAACATGTTTACCCGGCGTTGCACCCCGACCCGCTTGTTCACAACGGCGCTTGTGACAATTCCGGCATGGTCACCGGCCGGCACCGCGAAATACGGGCCGCTGACGGCGATTTCGCAATCGACCCCCCTCCTTGGTTCGTCTTGTTGCCTCCCGCGCCGACTACAAAAGGAATTCGACCAAAACCGCCGACATTCATGCCGAAGGCCCCTAACATCCATATGTCGCTGAATGCGGTGGCGACACCTTGATTGCCTTTGAGTAGCGGAGGTATCAGATGTCGTTTGTGATCGCGGCACCGGAGATCATGGCATCGGCGGCAACGAATCTGGCCGGCATCGGCTCGATGGTTACGTCCGCCAGCGCGGCGGCAGCCGCGCCCACGACGGGGGTGCTGGCCGCCGCCGCCGACGAGGTTTCGGCGGCCATCGCGTCGCTGTTCTCGCAGCAGGGCGCCGAATTTCAGGCGCTGAGCGAGACGGCCGCAGCGTTTCACAACCAATTTGTGCAAACCCTCAACGCGGCTGCGTTCGCCTATGTCAGTACCGAGGTCGCGAGCATCCAGCAGGGCCTGAACGGTGCGCTCAGCCCGGGCTCCGCGGCGGCCGAGGGTCCGATCCGGATGCTCACCGGGCGCCCGTTGATCGGCAACGGCGCCAACGCGGCGCCTGGCAGTGGGGCAAACGGCGGCGACGGCGGATGGCTGTTCGGCAACGGTGGTGCCGGCGGGTCCGGCGCGAACTCGACGACCGGCGCCGGCCAAAACGGCGGTAACGGCGGGGCGGCCGGGCTCATCGGCACGGGTGGCGCCGGCGGGGCCGGCGGCCGAGGGATCACCAGCGGCGGCAACGGCGGTGCCGGCGGGGCCGGCGGGCTGTTCGGAGCGGGCGGCGTCGGCGGCGCCGGCGGGTTGGGCACCACCAGCGGCGGAAACGGCGGCATCGGCGGCGCCGGTGGGCTGTTCGGTGCCGGGGGTGTCGGCGGCATCGGGGGTCACAGCGCCGCTACCGGTGGTGCCGGCGGTGGCGGCGGTGCGGGGTTATTCAGCGCCGGCGGGGCCGGCGGTGCCGGGGGATCTGGCGCCACGGGCGGCGTGGGCGGGGCCGGCGGGGCCGCCCTGTTCCACGGTGCGGGCGGGGCCGGCGGCAACGGCGGTGCCGGCAACGTCACCGGCGGGGACGGCGGGGCCGGCGGCAACGGTGGGCTGTTTGGCGGTGTCGGCGGGGCCGGCGGCTCCGGCGCTTACGGCACAACCAACGGTGGGAACGGCGGCACCGGCGGGGCCGCGATGCTCTTCGGCGCCGGCGGGGCGGGCGGCACCGGCGGCCAGGGCAACAGCGGCATCGGCGGGGCCGGCGGGGCGGGCGGCAACGCCGGAATCATCTCCGGGAGCGGCGGGGCCGGCGGCGCCGGCTTGAACGGCTTCACCAATGGCGGACACGGCGGGCCGGGCGGCAAGAGTGGCCTGATCGGCAACGGCGGTGAGGGCGGCGCCGGCGGGTTCTCCGGCGGCGGCATTGGTGGTGATGGTGGGGCCGGCGGCGCCGCGACAATCGGCGTCGGTGGCAACGGCGGCAACCCCGGACTGGGGGTGACGCAGTTTTCGGCGGGCACCGGCGGCGCGGCCGGCACCGGGCTGATCCCCGGCTCGTATGCGGGCGGGCTGCACCCAGGGCCGGCACTGCCGCCCGGCCCGATCGAGATGCTGACGGGCCGCCCGCTGGTAGGCAACGGAGTCCCCGGGGCACCGGGCACTGGAGCCGACGGCGGGAACGCCGGGTGGCTGTTCGGCAGCGGCGGAGCCGGCGGATCGGGGCTGTCCTCGACCACCGTCGCCGGCCAGCCCGGCGGCAACGGCGGGGCCGCCGGGCTGATCGGCAGCGGCGGCGGAGGCGGCGCCGGCGGAAAGGGGCTCCTCGTCGGTGGAGTCGGCGGCGGCAACGGCGGGAACGGCGGCCCAGGCGGGCTGTTCGGTTCCGGCGGTGGCGGCGGACCCGGCGGAGTCGGCATCGTCGGCAGCACCGGCGGGAACGGGGGCAACGGCGGCGCCGCGCTGGTTAACGCCGGCGGAGCCGGCGGCGTCGGTGGCTTCAGCGGCACCACCGGCGGGAACGGTGGGAATGGCGGCGCTGTGCTGTTCGGTGCCGGCGGTGGCGGCGGCGCCGGCGGGTTGGGCAACGTCCTCGCCGGCGGTGCCGGCGGCGCCGGCGGGTCCGCAACGTACCTGGGCGCCGGGGGCGTCGGCGGCACCGGCGGCTTCGGCGCCGTCACCGGCGGGAACGGTGGCGGCGGAGGCGCCGGCGGCCTGTTCGGCGGTCCCGGCGGGGACGGCGGCGCGGGCGGATGGGGCGGCACCACCGGCGGGGACGGCGGTGCCGGCGCGGCCGCGATGCTTTTCGGCGCCGGTGGAACCGGCGGAGCCGGCGGCAGCGGCGGCGCCGGCGGTGCCGGCGGGGCGGGCGGCAATGCCGGAGCGATCGCCGGTTCCGGCGGGGCCGGCGGCGCCGGCGGCCAAGGCAGCCTCACCCTCGGCGGCAACGGAGCCGGCGGCGGCAAGGGTGGGCTGATCGGCGATGGCGGTGACGGCGGCGCGGGCGCCGACGGCGCGACCACCGGCGGGAACGGCGGTAACGGTGGCACCGGGCTGCTCGGCGACGGAGGTAATGGCGGCAACGCGGGACTTGGTACGGCGATCGGGCCGGGTACGCCGGGGACCGGTGGCACCGGACTGGTCCGCGGGAATGATGGGTTGACTTAGCAAACAGCGAGCCGCGGGTTAACGCGGCTGGTGGCCGGGGCATCCCCCACGCGATGCTGTACACCATCGGACACGGCGCGAAAACCGCCGACGAACTGACCGCCGCGCTTCTCAGGCACGGCATCACGCTGCTGGTCGACGTCCGCAGTTTCCCCGGCTCGCGCCGCAACCCCGACGTGTCCAAGGAGGCGATGCCGGGCTGGCTGACCGCCGCCGGGATCGCGTATCGCCACGAGCCGGATCTCGGTGGGCGACGCAAGCCGCCGGCCACCCGGCTACCGCGCGACCAGTGGTGGGAGAACCCCGCATTCGCCAATTACGCGGCGCACACCCGCACGCCGGAGTTCCGGGCGGCATACGAGCGGCTGCTGCACGACGCCGAGGCCTGCGACGTGGCCATCATGTGCGGCGAGCCGACCTGGTGGCGCTGCCACCGGCGCATGATCGCCGACCTGGCCACCCGCGACGGGCACCCGGTGCGGCACATCATGCCCAACGGCACGCTGGCCGAGCACCCGCCGTCGGAGTGGCTTACCCGCGATGTTGACCGGGCCCCCGACAATTGACGAGGTCAACGGTTACGCTTTGAACGTGGGCGCGAAGAAATGCGGAGCCCCACCCCCGTCAGAAGGCTCGTCAAACAGCCCGGACTGCGTCGCCGCAGTGCGGGCGCAGACGCGCGACCGCAATCAGCACTACGCCGCCAGCGCAGCGCGCCGCGGCCGGATCCTCACCATCACCGCGTGGCTAGCCGTGATGGTCAGCGTGACCTTCGTGCTCGTGCAGATCCTCACCGATTCATGGACCTGGCAGGTCAGCTCGATCAACGTCGTCGGCGCCATGATCTTCGCGATGGTGCCGTGGCTGCAGCGGTTCGGGGATTTGGTTGCGCCGCTTACCTTTTTGGGTGCGGCCTACGTCTCCGTCTTTGCCAGCTGCCTGGACGTGGGCACCGGTTCCGGGTCGCAGTTCTTCTTTTTGGTCGGCGCCTGCATCGTGGTGCTGCTGCTGGGGATCGAGCACATCGTGTTGGCGTCGGCGCTGGCGGCCATCGCCGCCGGCCTGATCATCGCGGTGGAGTTTCTGGTCCCGCGCAACACCGGGCTGCAGCCGGCCTGGGCGACGTCAACGGGCTTCGTCGTCACCGCCGTCTCCAGCGTCGTGATGGTGGTCGTGACGGTGTGGTTCGCGCTGCGCGAGACCGCCCGCGCCGAGGCGGTCATGGAGGCCCAGTACGAGCGCTCGGAGACGCTGCTGGAGAACATGTTGCCCGCCAGCATCGCCGAGCGCCTCAAGGAGCCCGACCGCAGCGTCATCGCCGACAAGTACGACGACGCCTCGGTGCTGTTCGCCGACATCGTCGGCTTCACCGAGCGCGCCAGCAGCACACCGCCCGCCGACCTGGTGCGTTTCCTCGACCGCCTGTACGGCGCGTTCGACGCCCTCGTCGACAAGCACGGCTTGGAGAAGATCAAAGTCAGCGGCGACTCGTACATGGTGGTCAGCGGCGTGCCGCGCCCGCGGCCGGACCATTCCCGCGCGCTGGCGGATTTCGCGCTCGACATGGCCAATGTCGCAGCGGCACTGAGGGATCCGCACGGTGAGCCGATTCCGCTGCGGGTGGGCATGGCCTGCGGGCCGGTGGTCGCCGGTGTCGTCGGCTCGCGCCGGTTCTTCTACGACGTGTGGGGCGACGCGGTCAACGTCGCCTCCCGGATGGAATCCACCGACTCGGTGGGCCGGATCCAGGTGCCCGAGGCGATGTACGAGCGCCTCAAAGACGAGTTCGTCCTGCAGGAGCGGGGCAGCATCGAGGTCAAGGGCAAGGGCCCGATGCGAACCTGGTATCTGATCGGCCGCAAGGCAACCGAGGAGCCCACCGACCTGCCCGCCGAGGAACCGCGCACCGCGCGCGTCTGAGCCGAAAGTCCCTATCCCCCGGTCCGCGGTATGTGCCAGACTTCGGCCATGCAAACCACGCCTGGAACCGTCCCTGTCCCAAGCTTGTTGCCGCACTTGTGGAAATCCACGCTGGCCTCCGGAATCCTGTCGCTCATCGTCGGCGCCGTGATCCTGGCCTGGCCCGGAATCTCCATTCTCGCTGCCGCCGTCGCGTTCGGCATCTATCTGTTGATCACCGGCGCCGCGCAGGTCGTTTTCGCGTTCAGCCTGCACGTCTCGGCGGGAAGCCGGATCTTGTTGTTCATCAGCGGCGCGGCGTCACTCATCCTGGCGGTCTTGGCATTTCGGCATTTCGGCCAGGGCTACGCAGTCCTGTTGCTGGCCATCTGGATTGGCGTCGGGTTCATCTTCCGCGGGGTGGCCACGACGGTCTCGGCGATCAGCGATCCCGTGCTACCGGGGCGGGCCTGGTCGATCTTCATCGGCGTGATCAGCCTGCTCGCCGGAATCGTCGTCCTGGCGTCGCCATTCGACTCCATCGTCACCCTGGCGATCGTGGTCGGCGTCTGGTTCGTGGTAATCGGCGTTTTCGAGATCGTGTCGTCGTTCGGCATCCGCAAGGCTTCCAAAGAACTGGGGCGTGGCGCCAGCGCTACCTAACTACTACACTGCGTCGTAGATACCCGCAGTAGGGAGATGACAGATGAATGTCGTCGATATTTCGCGGTGGCAGTTCGGTATCACCACCGTCTACCACTTCATCTTCGTGCCGCTCACCATCGGCCTGGCTCCACTGCTGGCCGTCATGCAGACGGTCTGGGTGGCAACCGGCAACACCGCCTGGTACCGGCTGACCAAGTTCTTCGGCAAGCTGTTCCTGATCAACTTCGCCATCGGCGTAGCCACCGGCATCGTCCAGGAATTTCAGTTCGGGATGAACTGGAGCGAGTACTCGCGGTTCGTCGGCGACATCTTCGGCGCCCCGCTTGCGATGGAGGGCCTGTTCGCCTTCTTCTTCGAGTCCACCTTCATCGGGTTGTGGATCTTCGGCTGGAGCCGGCTGCCGCGGCTGCTACACCTGGCCTGCATCTGGATCGTCGCGATCAGTGTCAACGTGTCCGCGTTCTTCATCATCGTGGCGAACTCGTTCATGCAGCACCCGGTCGGCGCGCACTACAACCCGGCGACGCACCGCGCCGAGCTGAACAGCATCTTCGCGCTGCTGTCCAATAACACCGCGCTGGCGGCGTTTTCGCACACGGTGACGGGGGCGCTACTAACCGCCGGAACTTTCGTCGCCGCCGTCAGCGCGTGGTGGCTGATCCGTTCGCGCAATCCGGCATCCGCCCTGTCCGAAGCCGACGCCCGCAATGTGTTTCGTCCCGCGGCCATCCTGGGCTGCTGGGTAGTGCTGCTCGCCGCGATCGGGCTGTTCTTCACCGGGGACCGCCAGGGCAAGCTGATGTTCGTCCAGCAGCCGATGAAGATGGCTTCTGCGGAATCGTTGTGTAGCACCGAATCCGATCCGAACTTCTCGATCCTGACCGTCGGCACGCACAACAACTGCGACAGCATCACCCGCGTGATCGAGGTGCCGTACGTGCTGCCGTTCCTGGCCGAGGGCAAGACCAGCGGTGTCACGTTGCAAGGTGTGCGCAACATCCAGCAGGACTTCGAGCACCGATTCGGGCCGAACGACTACCGGCCGAATCTTTTCGTGACCTACTGGTCATTCCGCGCGATGATCGGATTCCTCGCCATTCCGGTGCTGTTCGCGCTCGCGACGTTGTGGTTCACCCGCGGCGACCGGGCGCCCAACCAGCGCTGGTTCTCATGGTTTGCGCTGCTGACCATTCCAACGCCGTTCCTGGCCAACATCTCCGGGTGGGTGTTCACCGAAATGGGCCGCCAGCCCTGGATCGTCGTCCCGAACCCGACCGGCGATCAACAGGTGCGGTTTACCGTTCACGAAGCCGTCTCCAGCCACGCTCCGGGAATGGTGGTCACATCCCTGGTGACCTTCACCCTCGTCTACGCGGTGCTCGCGGTCATCTGGTTCTACCTGCTCAGGCGTTACGTCGCTGCGGGCCCACAGGAACACGACGCCGAACCGGCACCGCCCCAAGCGCCCAGCGAGGACGACGTGGCGCCACTTTCGTTCGCGTATTAAGGAGCTGACCGGTGGCATTGCAACAGTTGTGGTTCGGCATCATTGCGATGCTGTTCCTCGGTTTCTTCATCCTCGAAGGCTTCGACTTCGGCGTGGGCATGCTGATGGAACCGTTCGCCCGCTTCGGCGTGGGCGACCCGGAGCTGCATCGCCGCACGGCGCTCAACACCATCGGGCCGGTGTGGGACGGCAACGAGGTCTGGCTGATCACGGCTGGCGCGGCGATGTTCGCCGCCTTTCCCGGCTGGTATGCCACCGTGTTCTCCACGCTGTACCTGCCGCTGCTGGCGATCCTGTTCGGCATGATCGTGCGCTCCGTGTCGATCGAATGGCGCGGCAAGATCGACGACACGAAATGGCGCCGCTGGGCCGATTTCGGGATCGCCGCCGGGTCGTGGCTGCCCGCCATCCTGTGGGGCGTCGCCTTCGCCATCCTGGTCCGCGGGCTGCCGGTGGACGCGGCCGGCCACGTCAACCTGTCGATCACCGATGTGCTCAACCCCTACACGCTGCTGGGCGGCCTGGCCACCGCCGGGCTGTTCCTGCAGTACGGCGCGGTGTTCGTCGGTTTGAAGACCTCGGGCAGCATCCGGGACGAAGCGCACCGCTTCGCGGTGTGGTTGTCGTTGCCGGCCACGGGACTGGTTGCGGCCTTTGGGCTTTGGACGCAGCTGGCGCACGGCAAGGGCTGGACCTGGATCGTGCTGGGGGTCGCGGTCGTCGCCCAGCTGGCGGCCGTGCTGCTGGTGTGGCGGCGCGCGTCGGAGGGCTGGGCCTTCGCCAGTACCGCCCTGGCGGTGGCGGCCGTGGTGATTCTGTTGTTCGGCTCGTTGTACCCGAACCTGGTGCCCTCGACGCTGAACAGCCAGTGGAGCGTGACGATCTACAACGCCTCGTCGACCCCCTATACCCTGAAGATCATGACCTGGGTGACGGCGATCATGGCTCCGCTGACGGTCATATACCAGGCATGGACGTATTGGGTGTTCCGGCAACGGATCTCGTCCGAGCGGATACCGGCTCCCATCGGGCTGGCGAGGCGCGCGTCCTGACCGCAACCGCATCACGAGCGCCGCTTGACCCGCGGCTGTGGCGGGCGTCGACCGCGTTGCGGCGCTACCTGGTCGCCGCGGTGGGTTGCGGGGTGGTGATCTCCGGCTGCGCGATCGCCTCGGCGATCGTCCTGGCCGGCGTCGTGGCCCGCGTCATCGGCGATCACCCGGCGCGTGGCTTGCGCGCCTGGCTGGGTCCCCTGTCAATCCTGTTGGCGCTGTGGTTCGTTCGCACGGTGACGCACTGGTTGCAGGCCCGCCTGGGGCAGCGCGGGGCCGGCGCCGTCATCGCCGACCTCAACGGGCAGGTGCTGGCCGCAGTGACCGCCCGGCAACCGGCAGAACTCGCCGCGCAGCGCGATGCCGCCGCCGTCGTGGTGACGCGTGGCCTGGACGGGTTGCGGCCCTACTTCGCCGGATACCTGCCCACCTTGCTCCTCGCCGCGATCTTGACCCCGGCCACCGTCGCCGTGATCGCGCTCTACGACCCGAAATCGATGGTGATCGTGGTGATCACCCTGCCGCTGATACCGGTCTTCATGGTGCTGATCGGGCTCGCGACCGCCGACCGATCGGCCGCGGCGCTGGAGGCCATGACGACCCTGCAGGCCCGGCTGCTGGACCTGATCGCCGGCATCCCGACGCTGCGCGCGCTGGGCCGGGGCCGCGGCCCGGAACACCGGATCGCCGAACTGGCTGCCGCCCACCGACGTTCGGCCATGGCGACACTGCGGATCGCCTTCCTGTCGGCGCTGGTGCTCGAATTGCTGGCCACGCTCGGTGTGGCCCTGATCGCGGTCGGCATCGGCCTTCGCCTGCTGTTCGGTGAGATGACGCTGACCACCGGCCTGACCGTGCTGCTGCTGGCGCCCGACGTCTACTGGCCACTGCGGCGCATCGGCGTGGAATTCCATGCCGCACAGGAGGGTAGGACCGCCGCGGACAAGGCGTTCGCCCTCATCGGCGAGCCCGCGGACACGACTGCGCGAAGCCAGACCGTGGACGCCCGCGGAAAGCAGATCCACATCGAAAACCTCAGCGTGCTGGGCCGCGACGGCCACGCGCCCCGCGACCTGACCGCGGTGCTCGAGCCCGGTCGGGTCACGGTGCTGACCGGGCACAACGGCGCCGGCAAGAGCACCACGCTGCAGGTGATCGCCGGCCTCACCGCACCGTCCTCCGGCCGGATCACCGTGGCCGGGGTCGACGTCGCCGACCTGGACCGCGCCGCGTGGTGGCGACAGCTGTCCTGGCTGCCGCAGCGGCCGGTCCTCGTCCCGGGCACCGTGCGCGACAACCTGAACCTGCTGGGAACGCTCGACGACCTCGACGACGCCTGCGCCGCATCGGGTTTCGATGCGGTGCTGGCCGACCTGCCCGACGGGATGGAAACCGCGCTCGGCCGCGGCGGCGTCGGGCTGTCGCTGGGCCAGCGCCAACGGCTGGGCCTGGCCCGGGCGCTCGGCTCGGGGGCCCCGGTGCTGCTGCTCGACGAGCCGACCGCGCACCTGGACGCGCGCACCGAACAGCTTGTGCTGCGCGCCATCGTCGAGCGCGCGCGCTCCGGTGCGACGGTGGTGGTCGTCGGGCACCGCGACCCCGTCGTCGCAATCGGTGACCGGGTCGTCGAGGTGGCCGCCGATGCGGAGGTGCGCCATGCCGCGGTCTGATCTCCTCCTGGCCAGCGCGAGCCTGCTGCGCCCGCGGGTGCCGCGAATGCTCGCGGCCGTCGGGCTGGGCGTGCTGTCGCTGGGCAGCGCCCTGGCGCTGGCCGGGGTTTCGGCCTGGCTGATCACGCGGGCCTGGCAGATGCCGCCCGTGGTGGACCTGTCCGTCGCCGTCGTGGCCGTGCGCACGTTCGCGATTTCGCGGGGCGTGCTGCACTACTGCGAGCGGCTGGCCACCCACGACACCGCGCTGCGGGCGGCCGGGACGGCGCGGGCGCAGATCTATCACCGGCTCGCCCGTGGCCCCGCGGCAGCCGCCGTCCGCCTGCACAGCGGTGAGCTGGTGGCCAGGGTGGGCACCGACGTCGACGAGCTGGCCAACGTGCTGGTGCGCGCGGTGGTGCCGATCGCCGTCGCCGCGGTGCTCGCGCTGGCGGCGACGGCGGTCGTCGCGGCCATCTCGCTGCCGGCCGCGGCGGTGCTGGCGGCGTGCCTGGTGATCGCCGGCTATGTTGCCCCACGGCTTGCGGGCAAGGCCGCGGCGACGCAGGAAGAGGTTGCCCGCCAACACCATTCCGATCGCGATACGTCGGCGATGGTCGCCCTCGAACACGCCCCGGAGCTGCGCGTCGCGGGCGCCCTGCCCGGCGTGATCGCCGATGCGCAACGCCGCCACCGCGCCTGGGCCGACGCCCTCGACGCCGCGGCGCGACCGGCGGCCATCGCCGAGGCGATGCCCACGGCGGCGATCGGGGCCAGCGTGCTGGGCGCGGTGGTGGCCGGGATCGGGTTGGCGCACACGGTCGCGCCCACCACGTTGGCCGTCCTGATGTTGTTGCCGCTGTCCGCGTTCGAGGCGACGACGGCGCTGCCGGCCGCCGCCGTCCAGCTGACGCGGTCACGGATCGCGGCGCGTCGCCTCCTCGACCTGGCTCCCCCGGACCAACCCAAGGACGGCGGCGCGCCGGTGCCCGCCCGCACCGGCGCCCTGGAGGTCGATGTCTGTTATGGCCACCCGAACGCGGTCCGGCTCACCCGGGTGGAGCTCGTGCTGCCGCCGGGGGCCCGGCTGGCGGTCACGGGCGCCAGCGGTTCGGGGAAGACGACGCTGCTGATGACGCTCGCCGGGCTGCTGCCCCCGCTGGACGGGCGGGTGCTGCTGGACGGCACCGATGTCGCGCGCTTCGACGAAGACGAATTGCACAGGGCGGTGGGCTTTTTCGCCGAGGACGCGCACGTCTTCGCCACCACCGTGCGCGACAACCTGCTGGTCGCCCGCGGGGACTGCGGCGATGCGGAACTGACCGCGGCGCTGGAGGCGGTCGGCCTCGGCGGCTGGCTTGCCGGCCTGCCCGACGGCCTGTCCACGGTGTTGACCGGTGGGGCGCAGGCGGTTTCGGCGGGTCAGCGCCGACGGCTGTTGTTGGCCCGCGCCGTGATCTCACCCGCCCGGATCGTGTTGCTCGACGAGCCCACCGAGCACCTCGACGCGAACGACGCCGAACCGATCCTTCGCGATCTGTTGGGCCCGAATGGCCTCATGTCCGCCGACCGGACTGTCGTGGTGGCTACTCACCACTTGCCCAACGGGATTGGCTGTCGCGAGCTGTCACTTACAGCGATGCGGTGAGCCTCCAGAGGGCCTCCCGGTCGACGGATTCGGAGTCGTCCAACGAACTAAGGACCAAGTCCGTCGCCCCGGCATCCAGGTAGCGGCGCAACTGCTTGACCACCGCATCCTCAGACCCGATCGCGGCGAGCTCGGTCACGCTGTCGACGCCCTCTCGGGCGATGACTTTCTGATACGACGGGATGGTCTGGTAGAAACCCAGCTGCTCGGCGGCGTAGGTGCGCGCGGCGTCGGCGTCGTCCGACAACACCACGGGCACCGCGGCGATGACGCGCGGCGCAGGCCGGCCCGCCTCGGCGGCGGCCCTGGTGATCGCCGGTGCGATGAATTCGCCGATGGTGCGGGGGCCGGCCAGGTACGGCAGCGTGCCGTCGGCGAGCTCGCCGGTGACGCGTAACGCCTTGGGCCCCATCGCGGCCACGTACAGCGGCACGGGCGTGCCGCCGGCGACCTGCACCGGCCAGGCGGGGCTTGCGCCCAGCTCCTCGCCCCGGAAGTCGACGCTGCCGTTGTCGAAAACGGAGCGCAGGATCGTCAGATGGTCGCGTAATCGTTCGATGCTGTTCGACCAGTCGACGCCGAAAGTCTGCCGTTCGATCTGACGGGCGCCCAATCCGAGGCCGAGGCTGAAGTTGCCGTGCGCGGCGGCCTGAGCGGTCTGCGCCAACGACGCGACGATCAACGGGTGCCGTGGGTTGATCGGCACCACGGAGGTGCCGACGCCGAGCCCGGGCACGGCGGCTCCGATCAAACCCGCCAACGAAATCGCGTCGTAGTTGACGCGCTGGGCTAGCCAGACCTGACCAACGCCGAGTTCATGTGCGCGCCTGGCCTGTTCGATCACGTCGTCGACGAGGTTGGCGGCATTCGAGTTTGGACTGATGATGATTCCTGTGGCCATGCCGCCATCAACGCAGCCAGCCCGGTGACCATTCCGCGCCGATCAGGCGACGGCCTGACCGCAGAGACGGCCCAACACGTCCTCCAGCCTCTCGGCGTTGGCGTTCGGATCACGCAGCCGTGCCGGACAGCGTCCCCAAAGGAGAAGGGGCAGCTCGTGGGGCCGCAGCTCAATCACGACGCCGTTGCCGTTGCCGTTGCCCAGAGCCGACGGCGCCTCCCCCGGCGTCACGAAAATGTCTGGACCGGCACCGGTGCGCAGAATCACCTGGCGCGACGAGACATCCGCGTCGCGCCATCGCCGGGCTTCGGCCAGGGCGGGCAGCGCGCGAAACGGCGGCTCGCGCACCTCCCACGAGCGCGTCGCACGGCTGGGCTTGCCCGCGAGGTGGTCCTCGATGAGGTTGGCGCGCTCCTCGGCGGCGGCCGCGACATGGGCGGTAAGCTCGTGCGCGCTCCAGCCCGCACACCACGTCGGCGCGGTCGCCTGCAGCGTGGACAAGCTCGAAATCAGCTCGCACATGGCTTCATCGCGCAGATTCGCCGCTTGTGCCATGAGCCCAGTCAACAGGCCGCCGCCGCCGAGGGCTAGCGGTTTTCCGACATCACGGCGCCGAAACTCAGAGGTGTCGCCGGCGCGGGGTGAACTCCAGCGTCAACAACACGAACACCAACTGGACCAGCTGGGTCATCGAGATCACCGCGTACCGCCGCGCGTCCATCGCGTGGAACTTGCGCACGTAGCGGTACAGCGATTCGAGCGCGATCAGCGGGTCGAGCACGTGGATCAACCGGTAGAAGACGCGCTGCACCTTGCCGCGGTCCTTATCCTCGAAGATCTCCGGGAATGCCGCGAACGACAGCGATACTCGTTGCGCGCCAGCTTCTTTCGCGGCCATGATCATGTCGACGCTGAGCCGTTCGTCGATGCCGTTGGGGGCCCCGCGGCGACGCCACGGCACATCGAGGCTGATGTCGCTGCCGCCGCCGGCCGTCGCGTACCGATGGAAGCCCTGCACCCGCCCCGATGCGTCGCGGGCGATGATCACCTGTATCCCGGGGAACCGGCCCTCGAGCACGCCGTCGAGGTTCATGTAGAAGCCGCGGTCGGCGTGGGCCCCACTGGGCGACGCCCGCACCACGTCGGTCAGCTCGGCGAGCAGCTTGTCGTCGAGCTCCTGCTCGGCGACGATCTCGGTGGTGATGCCGCAGTTGTGGGTGCGCTTCACGGCCTGCCGCAGGTTGCGGGACTTGCGTCCGACCATCTCGAAACTCGCCACGTCGACGACGACGTCGCGGCCGATCGGGATGGCGCGCAGCTTTCGCCCAATGACCACGGGGTCGCGCCACAGGTTGAGTCGCCGCTCGCTGCAACCCACCACCGCGATCCGCCAGCCGTGGGCGTGGCACATGGCGGCGAAGTCGGCGACCAACTCGGGGAACTTCTCTTCGTTCCCGACGGGGTCCCCGCCGACCGCGGCGTATCCCAGCCGGGTCCGGTACGCCAGCGCGGCGGTGCCGTCCGCGGTGAAGTGGTAGCACTTGCCCGTTTGCATGGCGAACGGGGCCAGGGGGTCGTCGGCGCTGGCATTGATCAGCCGCCAAATGCGGGGCAGGTCCTCGGGTCGCGGGTGCGCCGTCGTCGGCCACATCAGCGCCACCCCGGAGCCGACGATCAGCAGGTCTCCGAGTAGGTCGAAGGACAGCACGTGTGCGCCCAACCCCGCCACCACGAAAAGCGCTGCCGCGACGGCATGCACGGCCGTCACCGGACGACCCAAGAAGATGCCGCGTGCGATGAACGCCACCGCGCCCAGGACCGTCAGCGACCAACCCAGCCGGTCGGCGTAGTGCCAGTACGGCTGTTCGTGGTGGCGGGCCAATATGACGATCAGCCAGCCCGCGGCGCAGACCAGGGCCAACGCCCCGATCCAGCGGGCCGCCAGTGAATCGACATGGACGACAACGCGTTCCCGCGCGCGCGGCTTGGCCGCGACGTCGACCGGTCCGTCCACTGTCACCTCCCGATGCGAAAGTCCAGCTCGGGCGGCTTGTTTCCACCCCTCGCACCGAATACCCGGCTGATTGGAACTTACGCCCGATCGCGGCCCTGGTGGGCGTAAATCAGGCCGTTTTCCTGCGGGTATGCCGTACTGTGACCTGTCTATCGGCCGGAGGCCGGGAAATATAACAGCACGCCTTCTTGGACCACCGTGGCGACGACCTGCCCGGAGCGGTCGAAGAAATGGCCGGTGCCGAGCCCGCGGGAATCCGCGGCCACCGGCGAGGACGTCGAGTACAACACCCAGTTGTTGAAGTCGACCTGTCGGTGGAACCACACCGAATGGTTGGCCGACGCGGCGAAGATGCGGTCAAAGCCCCAGGACAGCCCGTGCGTGGTGATGGCCGAGTCCAGCACGGTGGTGTCCGAGGAGAACAACATGGTCGCGGTGTGCAGCACCGGGTCGTCGGGCAACGCACCCAGCGCCTTCATCCAGACCCTGTTGTGCGGCAGCCGCTCGCCCTTGTCGCGCATGATCCACGAGGGATCGTTGGTGAAGCGCCATTCGATCGGCTGCAGGGCATTGACGAAGTGCGGCACGATCTTTTCGTAGCCGCGCAGCAGCTCGGCGAGGGACGGCTGCGCGTGCGGCGAGGCGACCTCCGGCGGGTCGACGCCGTGCAGGACGGGATCCTGCTGTCCACGGCGCTGATCTCGTACATGTCGGGCGGCCCCGGCCTCGAGCACGGCGTCGACCCGCCGGAGGTCGCCTCGCCGCACGCGCAGCCGCTCGGCGAGCGGCTGCGCGGCTACGAAA
>NZ_LZKE01000139.1:0-21291 GCF_001672675.1 Mycobacterium sp. E2327 | reverse complement strand
GGCGGCGGGCTCTCCGGCGACGGCTCGGAAGGCGGCGGCTGTTGCGGACAGTCCGGTTGGTAGATCCACACACCGCCGGTGCGCGTCCACGTGATCCCGCAGCCGAGCGGCAGCACGCCGGGTGCATCCGCCGGCGCGACAACGCTCGCCATCACGCCGGTAACCATGGCCGGAAGAATCAGACGCGAGACGAGCCACCCCATTTTCCAAGCGTGGGATACCCGAGGGCTACGCGCAACTCGAAGCAGCGTCTTCGAGCAGATCGCCGGCGCGGGCCACGCTTTCGGCGGACTTGGTCATCCGGGCGGCGACGGCGCGGGCCCGCGCGGCGTAGTCCGGGGCGAGGATGCGGCGCAGGTCGGCGACGAGCGATTCCTGGGTCGTCATCGAAAGCTGGCGCGCGGCACCGACTTTCAGTCGTTCGAGGCCGGCCGCCCACATCGGCTGATCGAGCCAGAGCCACAGCGCCAGGGCCGGGATTCCGGCCCGCAGACCCGCCGCCGTCACACCGGCGCCGCCATGGTGCACGACGGCGCGGCACGCCGGCAGCACGGCCGCATGGTTGACCGAATCGACAATCGTGACGTGATCGGGGCGCGGCAGATCGGCAAAGTCGTTGGGGCCGCTGCAAATCAGCGCCCGCTCCCCCAGCTGCGCGCAGACCGCGCCGATCATGTTGACCAGCTCCGCCGGGGCCGAGACCGGCGTGCTGCCCAGGCCGAAGCAGATCGGCGGCGTCCCTTCGGCGATCCAGGACAGGACCTCGTCGTCGGCGTCGGAGGGCAACTCGAGCGTCAGCGCGCCGACGAACGGGCGCCGGGCGTCCGCTTCCACCCAGTCGGACGCGGGCCCGGGCAGGCAGAGCTCGTCGTAGGCCTGGATTTCCAGCGACGACGTGGGCGGGGCCGCGTCGGGCAGGCCGAGCGAGCGGCGCTGGGCCGCCGCGACGTCCTTGACCAGGTTCGAATACAGCACCCCGGTGGAGAACACGCGCGTCGGGAAGAAATGCAGCGCGGCCAGCGGAATGCCGCGATACTCCGCCACGGTGGCGGCCAGCTCCTGCTCGTTGAAGCCCGCCAACAGAAGGTCGGCGTCGGTGGCCAGCGACGTCAGCGTCGCGGTCTTGTCCGCCCAAACCCTGGTGAGTTGCTCCATCACTTCGGGCAACGCGGCGAACGGGTTGTCCACCTTGCGAACGAATCGCTCGGCGGAATCCATCCGCTCGCGCGTGTCCGCTCCGTAGGCCACCGCGGTCAGCCCGGCCGACTCGACGAAGCCGAGCTTGTCGGGCGAGACCGCCATGCGAACCTCGTGGCCCCGGCGCAGCAGCTCGCGGCCGACGGCCACGCAGGGCTCGACGTCGCCCCGGCTTCCGTAGCCGGCCACCACGAACTTCACGGACGGAACCTAACGCACCCAAGTGGTGGATCGCCCAACGCGCGGGCATCCTTGGCGGTATGCACGTGATCAACGGAGTCCGCGACCCCGCGGCGAGCTTTCCCCTCGAGACCCTGGCCGACGATGCGGGCGAGCGCCGCCAGGCCGACCGCGCCGTCGCCGTCAGCGCGGTCGGGCTGGCGCTGACCGGCCTCGTCGAACTGGCCATCGCGCTGGTGTCCGGGTCGGTGGCGCTGCTCGGCGACGCGCTGCACAACCTGTCGGACGTCTCGACCAGCGCCCTGGTCTTCGTCGGTTTCCGGGCGTCCCGCAAACTCCCCACAGAGCGTTATCCGTACGGCTACGAACGCGCCGAGGACCTCGCCGGCATCGGTGTGGCGCTGGTGATTTGGGGCAGCGCCGCGGTCGCCGGCTTCGAGAGCGTCACCAAGCTGCTCCGCCACGGCGGGACCGGGCACGTGGGCTGGGGCATCGCCGCCGCGGCGGTGGGCATCGCGGGCAATCAACTGGTGGCCCGCTACAAGCTGGCGGTGGGACGGCGGATTCGCTCGGCGACCATGGTGGCCGATGCCAAGCATTCCTGGCTCGACGCGCTGTCCTCGGCCGGGGCGATGCTGGGCCTGATCGGCGTGGCGCTCGGCTGGGGCTGGGCGGACGCGGTCGCCGGAATCGTCGTCACGGCGTTCATCTGCCACGTCGGGTGGGAGGTGACCGCCGACATCGCGCACCGGTTGCTCGACGGCGTCGACCCGGAAATCATCACGACGGCCGAAACCGCGGCCGCCTCGGTTGCCGGCGTCGTGCACGCGCACGCGCGGGCCCGTTGGACCGGGCGCACCCTACGGGTCGAGGTCGAAGGCTTTCTCGACCCGAAAACCCCACTCGCGGAGGCCGATCGCGTCGGTCGCAGCGTCGCGTCCGCGCTGACGCCTCTGATTCCCGAGATGCACAGCTTCAGCTGGACCGCGCGGGCCGCCTAAACCCGTTGCACCGGAAACGATTCGACGACTTTGATCAGTGCGTCGGGCGCTTCCCAGTTCAGCAGGTGCCCCGCGTCGGGCACCGTGACGAGCCGCGCGCCGGGAATGCCCGCGGCGAGGCGGCGCGAATGGCTGGCCGGCGTGGTGCGATCCGCGGAGCCGACCATCACCGCCGTCGGTACCGATATTTCGCCCAGGCGCGGATACCGGTCCTCCTGCGAGAAGGCCCGCACGATCGGCAGCAGCGGCCCGTGTTCGTCCAGGTGCTGGTTGAAGAAGTCGACGAACACCGAGACCATCGTCGGCGCGGGGCGCGTCCCGCACTGCGCGGCACCGAACAGCGTCGCGACGGTGTCGTTGCGCATCATCCGTTGCAGCACACCGTATTGCAGCAGCGGAATCTGCAGCCGGTTCTGCGGCGCCCCGTCCAGGATGCGGCCCGCCCAGGTGGCGAACAGCACCAGCCCGCGCAGCCGGGGCGCCACGTCGGCGTGGTCGAGCACGGTGCGGATGGTGACGAATCCGCCCATCGAGTGCCCGACGAGCACGCCGTCGCGAACGTCGAAGTGCTGCAGCACCGCGGCGAGGTCGGCCGCCATTGGCTCCGACCCGATGCCGTCGGAGCCGAGCGTTGAACGTCCGTGCCCGCGCTGGTCGAACGCGATGACGCGAAAGCCCCTGGCCTGCAGCTCGTCCCACACGAAATTCCACTCGAGGATCCGGGCAGTGTAGCCGTGCACGAGAACCACCGGCGGCCCCTGCCCAGCGACCAACGCGTTCAAAACGGTGCCGTCGGGCCGGGTGATGGAGACCTGCTCACCCTCGGGCTCGGCCACAAGCCGTTCGCGCGGAAGGGGATCCGGGTTGCGCGCTATTCGCGACGCCATCGCCCGCGTGGTTCCCCAGCCCAACAGGCCGGCCGCGCCGAGCGAGGCCAAACCCGTTCTCACGACGGCCTCGCGGCGCAGCAGTCGGGCAGCCCGCTCTTGATTGCGGCGTCCTGCTTCTTCGCAAGATCGAGCGCAAAGTCCGACGGCACGGGATCGTCCGGCGGGCTCTCGAATTCGAGGACCGCAAAGACCTTGCCCTCGGTGAACATCACGATCGCCTTCGACTTCGCGCCGTCCGGCGACGGGCCGACGGCGAGCTGGCCGCCGGTGCCCACGTCGGCCGGTGTCGGCGCCGCCTTCACACTGAGCTCCTGAATCCCCTTGGCGCTCTGGTCGAGCGCCTGCGATGCCGCGCCGGCGTCGGGATAGACGTAGATGGTGTCGTCGACCTTGCGGGTGCCGGCCTGATTCATGAACACGCCTTCGGTTCCCGCCGGATTGGGAACCGGCAGGGTCTGCGACAGGGTGAACGTATCGCCGGGCATGACGATGTCGGTCGGCTTGATCAGCATGCTGCTGTAGTCGAAGGGCCGCGGGGTGGCGCTGCTCGACGGCGGCGCGGCCGAGCTCGACGTGGTCGAAGATGTCGCCGACGCCGGTGCCGATGACGGGCTGGACGACTTGTTGCTTTGACAGCCGGTGGCCGCGGCGCCGACCACCAGCGCGCCCGCCGCGATCCCGGCCGCCATAACCGATGCCTTGCTCACCATTGGCTCCTGTCGCCGTGGTCGGCGGTTGCCGACGTCACGCGCAACATAGCGGATGCCGAATCCCTTCCGTGATAAGAATCCGCACATGACTTCACTCGACAAGCCGGCGGCCCACCCCGCGGAGGCCATGCAGGAGCTCGTCCTGGCCGCCTGGATATCGCAGGGCATCACCGTCGCCGCCGACCTCGGCCTCGCCGACGCGCTCGCCGCCGGCCCGCTGTCCCTCAACGAATTGGCCGGCCGGGTGGGTGCCGATCCCGACGCGCTGGGCCGGCTGCTGCGCGCCCTGATCAGCAAGGGCATCTTCGCGCGGCGCGACGACGGCCGCTACGAGCTGACACCGCTGGCCAATCAGTTGCGTACCGACGTGCCGGCCTCCATGGCCGCGATGGCGCGGTTCGTCGGGTCGCGCCAGCACCGCGAGCACTGGAGCCTGCTGACGGACGCGATCAAGACGGGCACGTCCGGCGTCCCGGCATTGCGCGGCAAGAGCTTCTTCGACTACCTGGGCGACGAGCCGGAGTTCGCACAGATCTTCAACGACGCCATGACGGGCCTGTCGGGGTTGTCGATCGGACCGGTCGTCGACGCCTACGACTTCACCCGGTTCGCCACGATCGTCGACGTCGCCGGCGGCCACGGCCGGCTGCTCGCCGCGATCCTGGCAGCCGCACCGGACGCCCACGGCCTGCTGTACGACCTGCCCGAGGTCATCGCGGGGGCGTCGGCATTGCTGCGGGAAAACGGTGTGGCAGAACGGGTCCGGCTCGCGGAGGGCTCCTTCTTCGACGGCGTGCCGGCCGGCGCGGACGCCTACGTCCTCAAGCACATCATCCACGACTGGGACGACGAGCCGTCCGTTCGAATCCTGCGCAACATTCGGTCGGCCGCCGCCCCCGGGGCCGCCTTGCTGCTCGTCGAGACGGTCATGCCCGAAGACGACGGCGAGTCGGTCGCCAAATGGGTGGACATCGAAATGCTCGTCATCAACAACGGCCGCGAACGCACCGCCGCGGAATACCGCCGCCTGTTCGACGAGGCCGGTTTCGAGATGACGGGCGTCATCGACACCGCGTCGCGGTTCAGCATCATCGAGGGCCGCGCGGTCTAGCCGGGGCTAGTCGCCGACGGCGCCTTCGGGCTTGGGGCCACGGCCCTCGCCGGTGATGTACTTGGGGCAGTAGGCCCCGACCGCGATCACCGTGAACTTGGCCGCCCCGTTGCCGGTAAACCCGTTGCGCTGCTGAAGGTTTCCGATGATTTCGTCCTCGGTCGCCCCGGTGTCCTCCAACTGGCACAGCGTCTTGGCGGCCGATATCGCGGCGTTCGGGTCCTGGTAGGAGATCCCGGCGAATTTGAGCGCGGTAAGGAAGTCCGCGTCGGTGGCCGGGTCGCTAGCGGCGGCGGCGTTCGGGTCGGCGTCGGGGTCGGCGTGCGCCGGAGCGGCCAGGCCGAGCACGGCGACCACGGTTGCTATCCCCCACAGCAGTCTCATGACGCCGCCATCGTGCCAGACTCACCCCGCCGCCGCATCCCGGGCGACCTAGCCGCGCCTGAATCGCTCGCGCAGTTGGGGATCGTTTTCCCACCACAATCCCGACGGCTCGGCGCTTTCGGTCTCGGTCGCTTCGGCCGCGTCCAGCTCCGCGTCCACGGCGACCGCGTGCGCCTTCTCGTCGCGGGTCAGGGCACGCATCAGCAGCAGCACGAACGGCCAGCCGACCAGGTCCCCGAGAATCCACAGGACGCCCGCGCCGATCGTCTGATCGAGGCGCTGATCGGGACCCCAGGATCGGTGCAGTTGCGCGTAGTACGCCGCGCCGATCAGCGAGCCCTGCCAGACGACCAACCCGAGCACCCCGTCGCCGAGGGCCTCGACGACGGTGATCAGCAGCGAGATCGCCTGGGAGTACCGGCGCGGAACGGGGTCCGCCTGCAGTCGGGCGTAGAAGTAGCCAAAACCGATCGCTACCAACAGGATTCGGGTGGCTGCGCCGACCCACTCGTTCTGCAGGGACGCGGTGTACCAGGGCGTCAGGTAGAGCAGCCACGGCGTGCCCAGCATCGCCAGCGACGTGGTCAGCGGGTGCGCGAGCACCCGCGCGAACCGGCTCGCCAGCAGCCGGTCGAGGCGGTCGCGCCCGGGTTGGCCGAGCGCGTCGCGCAGCACGGTGACCGGCTTGGCCTGCGCGATGAAGAACGGCACGACGTAGAGCAACAGCAGGACCTGCAGCGCGCGCACCCAGAACAGGGCGTAGGCGTAGACGCCGATCGCGCTCATCGTCGCCAGCGCCCACAGCGCCACGCCGGCCCAGAGGCAGCCGGCCTGCGCGGATCCCACGCTCCGGCCGCGCCGGGAACACCAGGCGTAGGCGGCGGCCACCAGCACGATCGCCACCGCGGAGGCGAGGTCCAGCTGCCAGCTCTGCACCAGGGCGGACCACGTCAGCGGGCCCGGATCGACGCGCATGGTCCTTAGCTTATTGCCGGCTCAGCCGCCGCTTCGGGGCTCGCATGTAGATTGGTTGCTAAGACGTTCGTCCAGAGCCCTGCCACCATCGACATTTTTCGTGGAGATGAGCAGCTCACGAATCGATCGCACGAACCAATTTGAGGACCCCGCATACATGAATTCGTCCGAATTGTTTTCCCACCGCTACGAACCTGAGGTCGTCCCCGACGCCGCTCGCGATTCGGAACCGGTGCAACTTCCTACCTTCTCCGACGGCCCGAAGAGCGACTCCGCGACCAAGACGCCCCCTTCCTGACCCGGTCGTCGGCTAAGCCGCGGGCCGGCTCAGCCGCAACGACTCGGGCAGCGCACCGACCTGCCGGCGCTCCGGGACTTCCCAGATGTCGCCGGCGAGCGTGCCGGGCAGCCCGGCCTCGCTGGCGATGAAGACGGGGTGGCCGCCGCGCATGGACTGGCGGTGATAGTCGCGCACCGTCGCGAACGCCCACTTGCTCAGCAGGCAGATCGCGACCAGGTTGGCGATGGCCATCAGCGCCATCGTCAGGTCGGCGAGCGCCCACACGAACTTCAGCTGGGAAATGGCGCCGAACACGATCGCCCCCAGCGTCACGACTTTCAGCGCGTTGGTCGCCAGGTGCCGTCCGCCCAGGAAGAACAGGTTGGCCTCGGCGCACACGTAATTGCTGAGCACCGAGGCGAATCCGAACACGAAGACGACGGCGGTCATCACCGCCGTGGTCCACGATCCGAGGCCGGCGGCGATCGCCGACTGGGTCAGGCTGGCGCCCGCGATCGAGCCGGTGCGCGCCGGGTCGTAAACGCCCGGGCCCGCCATGAGCACGATGAACGCCGTCGCCGTGCAGATCACCATGGTGTCGACGAAGACGGCGAGCGACTGAATCAGGCCCTGCTCCACCGGATGTGACACCGTCGCGGCGCCCGCGATGTTGGGCGAACTGCCCATCCCCGCCTCGCACGCAAACAGGCCGCGCTTGACCCCGGTCAGCATGGCCGTCGCGATGCCGCCGGCGAAACCACCCGCCAGCTGCCTGATCCCGAAGGCCCCACCGACGATCTCCTCGAGCACCCCCGGCAGCGCGGAGATGTTGACCGCCACGATCGCCAACGCCAGCGACGCGTAGGTCAGCGCGGCGACCGGGATGACCCATTCCGCGAACCTGGCGACGCTGCGCACCCCGCCGAACAGGACCGCCGCCGCCAGCACGGCCAGACCCATTGTCGTCCAATCGATGTCGACGCCGTGCGACGACTTCAGCACCCCACTGATCGCGTTGGTCTCCACCATGTTGAACGCGGTCGAGAACGTGACCACGAGCAGCACGGCGAAGAAGACGCCGCCCGCCCGCGAGCGCAGGCCGCGCTGGATGTAGAACGCCGGGCCGCCCCGGAAGGCGCCGTCGCCCGAGCGGACCTTGAAGACCTGGGCGAGGGTGGCCTCGATCAACGCGGTCGCCATGCCGACCCCGGCCACCACCCACATCCAAAAGATCGCGCCCGGCCCTCCCACGGTGAGCGCGATCGCGACGCCGGCGATGTTTCCGGTGCCCACCCGGGACGCGAGGCCGACACAGAAGGCCTGAAAAGACGAGATCCCACCGTCTTGGCGATGGGACCTGCGGAGCTGGCGAAGCATGCGCCCGAAGTAACGGATCTGAATGAATCGGGTGCGGACCGTGAAATAGACGCCGACGCCGATCAACAGGTAAACGAGGACATGACAACTCAGGGCATTGCTCAGCGGGTCGATGACCCGTGACTGAACGAAGTCCAAATCCATCCCCCACCTGGGCCGCTGTTCGCAGCAGACTAAGCGCGAAATGTTGACGTCAGGTTTCGTTAACCCGCCGTTGGCCAGCGTGTTTGTAAAGATCCAGTGACGCTACGAGGCGCCGTCGACCTTCCCGCCGCTGGCGGCCAGGCTTTGCGGGCAATACACGTTGGCCGCGATCGCGGTGAACCGGGCCGCGTTGTCCCCGTGCAGCCCGGGGTTCTGGGCCTGGATCGTCTTGACGACGTCCACCATCTGCGTCCCCTTGCTCACCGCGTCGCACACCCACTTCCCGGCACCGATTGCCGGTCCCGGGTCGGGGAAGGTGATGCCGGCCGCGCGCAACGAGGTGAGGAAGGCGTCGTCGGTGTAGTCCGCCCGCGCGGGCGCGGCCATCCCGACCAGGGCGACAAGGCTCGTCAGCGTGAGAATCAGCGGTTTCACAGCCCCCTGATCGTGCCAGAGGGGACGGACGGCCGCACCCCAAATGGGGCGTCAACTTGAGGTTGACAGCCTCGCGTTCGTCAACCTACCGTTGACGGCATGTCCGAACCGACCCCGATCGCCTATCCCGTTCGCCTCGACGAGCTCATCAACGCCATCAAACGGGTGCACCCGGACGTGCTGGACCAGCTCGCCGACGCCGTCCTGGCCGCCGAGCACCTCGGCGAGGTCGCCGACCACCTGATCGGGCACTTCGTCGACCAGGCCCGCCGGTCGGGCGCCTCCTGGACCGACATCGGCAAGAGCATGGGCGTCACCAAGCAGGCCGCCCAAAAGCGGTTCGTCCCCCGCGCCGAGCCCACCACGCTAAACGATGAACAGGGCTTCGGCCGCTTCACGCCACGTGCCCGCAATGCCGTTGTGGCGGCCCAGAACGCCGCCCACGAAGCTGGCAATTCTGAAATCACACCAGACCATCTATTGCTCGGCGTCCTCAGCGACCCGGGCGGGCTGGCCACGCTACTGCTACAACGGCAACAGGTTGATGTCGAGGTGCTCCGGGCCTCTATAACGCTGCCCCCGTCCACCAGCGAACCTCCCAAACTCATCCCGTTCAGCGGCCCGGCGCGCAAGGCGCTGGAGCTGACCTTCCGCGAGGCACTTCGGCTGGGCCACAACTACATTGGCACCGAACACCTCCTGCTAGCGCTGCTCGAACTCGAGGACGGCGCGGGGCCGCTGCACCGGTGCGGCGTCGATAAGGATCGGGTTGATGACGATGCCGCGGCGGCGCTCGAAGCATTGGCCAGCGGCAAGAACCCCTCCCCTTCGCCGTAGCGCCTGTGCAATCATGCGAGGATGCACCGCTGGCTGATTGCCTTGTCCATCTTGATCGTCGCGGTCGCGAACGTCTCCGCGCCGCGCGCGTGGGCGGGTGACGCGCCGATCGGTCACCTCGGTGACACCCTGCGCGTGGACACCGGCAAGTACATCGCCGACGTCACCGTCAGCAGCGTGGCCCCGTGCGACCCACCCCCGGGATTCGGCTACACCCGCGAGGGCGTTCCGATCAAAAGCTTCCCGGGCAGCACCGTCGACCGCGCCGACGTGACGGTTCGCGCGGTCCGGGTGCCCAATCCGTTCATCATGGCGACCGAGTTCAGCTTCGACGGCGTGACCCCGTTCGCCGACGCCTACAAGCCGCGGGCCTCCGACGCGCCCGACGCGCTGGACAACGTCCTCGTCAACGCGCCGAACGGGGCGATCGTGCGCGGCGCGGTGTATTGGGACGCCTACCGCGACCCGGTCTCCACCGTGGTCCTGCTGGACAAGAAGACGGGCTATCACCTCGCGCAGTGGAATCTCTGACGCTCGCGACGGGTTCGGTTGACGCCGGGGACCTGGCTACCGTTGCCGCGCAAACCTTTCCGCTGGCCTGCCCGCCCGAGACGGCCCCTGAAGACATCGCGTCGTTCATCGATGCCAACCTGTCGGCGGCGCGCTTCGCGGAATACCTGGCCGATCCGGACCGCGCGGTCATCACCGCCGCGCGGGACGGCCGAATCATCGGCTACGCCATGGTGATTCGTGACGGCGCCGACTCCGCCGAGCTGTCGAAGATCTACGTGCTGCCCGAACACCACGGCACCGGGGCGGCCGCGGCGCTGATGGAGCTCAGCGTCGCCACCGCCGAGAAGTGGGGCGTGCACCGCGTCTGGCTGGGCGTCAACCAGGCAAACCAACGCGCGCAACGCTTTTACGCCAAGCACGGCTTTACGGTCAACGGCACCAGGACCTTTCGGGTGGGCGCCCGCCTCGAGAACGACTACCTCATGGCTCGCGAGCTTGGGTCAACGCCACCAGCCGCGACGTAGCCCGCAGATATTTCTTTCGATAGCCACCAGCCAGCATCTCCTCGCTGAACACGGTGTCCAGCCGCGCACCGGAGGCGACAACCGGGATGCCGGCGTCGTAAAGCCGGTCGGTCAACGACACCAGCCTCAGGGCCACGTTCTGGTCGTCGATGCCGTGCACGCCGGTCAGGAACACCGCCGTCACGCCCTCGATCAGCGTCAGATACCGCGACGGGTGCATGGTGGCCAGGTGCGCGCACAGCGCGTCGAAATCGTCCAGCGTCGCCCCGTCGACGGTCGCGGCGCGCGCGGCGACCTCCTCGTCCGACAGCGGCTGCGGCGCCGGCGGCAGCCCGCGATGCCGGTAATCGGGCCCCTCGATCCGCACCGTGGTGAAAATGCTTGCCAACGTGTTGATCTCGCGAAGGAAGTCCTGGGCGGCGAAGCGGCCCTCGCCGAGCTGCTCGGGCAGGGTGTTCGAGGTGGCCGCCACCGACACCCCCCGCTCCACCAACGAGGAGAGCAGCCGCGAGATCAGCGTGGTGTTGCCGGGATCGTCGAGCTCGAACTCGTCGATGCACACCGCCGTGTAACCGGCCAGCATGTCGATGCATTCGACGTAGCCGAACACCCCGGCCAGCTGGGTGAGCTCGCCAAAGGTGGCGAACGCCTTGGGCGTTGGCGGCTCGGGCCCTTCCCCCGGCAGCTGGTAGTAGGCCGAGGCCAGCAGGTGGGTCTTGCCCACGCCGAAGCCGCCGTCGAGATACAGCCCGACGCCGGGCAGCACGGCGCGCTTGCCCAACAGTTTTCGGCGGCCGGCCCGCCGCTCCACGGCCTGCCGGCAGAAGTCCTGGCAGGCCGCGACGGCGGCCGCCTGGCTCGGTTCCCCCGGATCGGGCCGATACGACGCGAAGCTCACCTCGGCGAACGTTGGCGGCGGCCGCAATTGGGCGATCAATCGCTCCGGCGACACGGTCGGATGCCGATCCACCAGATGCCCCACGCGGCCCCCGTGCATGCACGAACTGTAGCGGCGTGCTGCAATCAAGCTCATGCCAGAGACCCGGTTGACGCTGCTCGGGTCGACGCGGGAAATCGACGACGCCGAACTCGCCCGCCTCTACGGCTATCCGGACACCGACGGCACGTGCGTTCGGGCGAATTTCATCACCAGCGTGGACGGCGGCGCCACCGCCGACGGCAGCAGCGGCACCATGGGCGGGCCGGGCGACCGGCACATCTTCAACCTGCTGCGCGAACTGGCCGACGTGATCGTGGTCGGCGCGGGCACCGTGCGCATCGAGGGCTATTCCGGCGCGCACCTGGCCGTCGCGCAGCGGCAGGCGCGGCAGACCCGCGGGCAAAGCGAGGTCCCGCAGCTGGCGATCGTCACCAAGTCCGGCCGCCTCGACCGCGACATGGCGGTGTTCACCCGCACCGAGGTGCCGCCCCTGGTGCTCACCTGCGCGGCGTCGGCCGCGGAGACGAGCCGGCGCCTCGGCGACCTCTGCGAGGTGCTCGACTGCTCCGGCGCCGATCCCGGTCAAGTCGACGAGGCCGCCCTGCTGGCGGCCCTGGCGGCGCGCGGAATGCGCCACGTGCTGACCGAGGGCGGGCCGATGCTGCTCGGCGCGTTCGTCGACCGCGGCCTGCTCGACGAGCTGTGCCTGACGATCGCGCCCTACCTGGTCGGCGGGCTGGCCCGGCGCATCGCGACGGGCCCGGGCCAGGTGCTGACCCGGATGCGCCGCGCCCACCTGCTCACCGACGACGCCGGCTACCTTTACGCCCGTTACGTCCGGGGCTGAAAAGTCGAAGCTACTGTGGTCGGCATGAGTCGGCAGATCGCGTCCGCCACAATCCTGGTGGCGGTGGGCGCGCTGATCGCCGGCTGCGTCCCCGGCCTGGGCGCGGACCCGCGCTTCGCCACCAATTCCGGCGCCCGCCCCCAGGGCGTGCCCACCTCGAAACCCCAGCCGGCCGGTCCGCCGCCGATCGCCGCCCCCAAGAACGACCTGTCCTGGCGCGACTGCACGGCGAAGGTGTTCGGCGACGCGGCCGTCCCCGCGGCGCCCGGCGTGCAGCTGGACTGCGCGAACTACGACGCCGACCTCGACCCGACGGGCGGCGGGTCGGGAACGCTGAGCATCGGCGTGGTCCGCGCGCGCTCGGACAAGACGCCGCACGACGCCGGGCCGCTCGTCTTCACCACCGGCTCGGACCTGCCGTCGTCGACGCAGCTGCCGGCCTGGCTCGCCCGGGGCGGCGCCGACGTGCTGCAAACCCACCCGATCGTGGCCGTCGACCGCCGCGGCATCGGCATGTCGAGCCCCATCGACTGCCGCGACCAGCTCGACCGCCAGGCCATGCGCGACCAGGCCCAGTTCCAGGCCGGCGACGACCCCGTCGCCAACCTGTCCGACATCTCCAACACCGCCACCACCAACTGCACCGACGCCATCGCCCCGGGCTCCTCGGCCTACGACAACTCGCACGCCGCCTCCGACATCGAGCGGCTGCGCAGCCTGTGGGACGTGCCGGCGGTCGCGCTGGTAGGGATCGGCAACGGCGCTCAGGTGGCGCTGGCCTACGCCGCGTCGCGGCCCGACCGGGTCGCCCGGCTGATCCTCGACTCCCCAATTGCCTTGGGCGTCAACGCCGAAGCCGCCGCCGAGCAACAAGTCAAGGGCCAGCAGGCCGCGCTCGACGCGTTCGCCGCCCAGTGCGTCGCAGTCAACTGCCCGCTGGGCCCGGACCCCAAGGGCGCCATCAGCGCGATGCTGGCCGACGCCCGCGCGGGCAAGGGGCCCGGCGGCGCGCCGGTGTCCGCGGTGGCCACCGCCATCACCGTCGCGTTGGGCTTCCCCTCCGGCGGGCGCGTCGGCGCCACCCAGAGCCTGGCCGGCGCGCTGGCGGCCGCCCGCTCCGGGGACGCCAACCAGCTGAACAACCTGATCGCCCACGCGTACGCCCTCACCGACTCGGACGGCCAGTTCGTCAACTCCTGCAGCGATTCCATCAACCGGCCGACCCCCGACCGGGTGCGCGAGCTCGTGGTGGCGTGGGCGAAGCTGTATCCCCAGTTCGGCACCGTCGCCGCGCTGAACTTGGTGAAATGCGTGCACTGGCCGACGATTCCGCCGCCTGCACCGCCCAAGGACCTCAAGGTGGACGTCCTGCTGGCGGGCGTGCAGAACGACCCGATCGTCGGCAACGAGGGGGCCGCCGCGACCGCGGCCATGATCATCAACGCCAACGCGGCCAGCAAGCGGGTGATGTGGCAGGGCATTGGCCACGGCGCCAGCATCTATTCGCCCTGCGCCGTCGCGCCGTTGATCGGCTATCTCAACAGCGGCAAACTGCCCGGGACCGACACCTACTGTCCCGCCTGATACTTTGCGCTTCGTGACGGCAGCTGACTCGACCCGAACCGGCCTGCGCGATTCGCTGTTGGCCGCGTTTCGTCCCCGCACCGGCGCACCGAGCACCGCGACCGTCGTGCGGTCGGTGTTGTGGCCGTTGGCCATCATGTCGGTGCTGCACCGCAGCATCATCCTCACGCTCAACGGCAACATCACCGACGATTTCAAGCCGGTCTACCGGGCGGTGCTGAACTTCCGGCGCGGCTGGGACATCTACAACGAGCACTTCGACTACGTCGACCCGCACTACCTGTATCCGCCCGGCGGCACGCTGTTGATGGCGCCCTTCGGGTACCTGTCCTTCACGCCGTCGCGGTATCTGTTCATCGGAATCAACACCGTCGCGATCCTGCTCGCCTGGTACCTGTTGCTGCGGTTGTTCAAATTCACGCTGTCCTCGGTGGCCGCGCCCGCCCTGCTGCTGGCCATGTTCTGCACCGAAAGCGTGACGAGCACGCTGGTGTTCACCAACATCAACGGCTGCGTGCTGCTGGCCGAGGTGCTTTTCCTGCGGTGGCTGCTGGACGGCCGGGTGGGCCATCAGTGGTGGGCAGGCGCGGTCATCGGGCTCACGCTGACGCTCAAACCCGTGCTGGGACCGCTGCTGTTGCTGCCGCTGCTGAACCGCCAGTGGCGGACGCTGGTGCCCGCCATCGTGGTCCCGGTCGTCATCAACGCGGCCGCGTGGCCGTTGGTCAGCGATCCGATGGACTTCGTCACCCGCACGCTGCCCTACATCGGCGGCGTCCGGGATTACTTCAACAGCTCGATCGAGGGCAACGGGGTGTACTTCGGGCTGCCCACCTGGCTGATCGTGTTCCTGCGGGTTCTGTTCACGCTGCTCGCGATCGGCGCGCTGTGGCTGCTCTATCGCTACTACCGAACCCGGGACCCGCTGTTCTGGTACACCAGCTCGTCGGGCGTGCTGCTGCTGTGGTCCTGGCTGGTGCTGCCGCTGGCCCAGGGCTACTACTCGATGATGCTGTTCCCCTTCTTGATGACGGTGGTGCTGCCTAACTCGCTGATCCGCAATTGGCCGGCGTGGCTGGGTGTCTACGGGTTCCTGGCGCTGGACGACTGGCTGATCTACCAACACATGCGGTACGGCCGCGCGCTGCACTACCTCAAGATCACCTACGGCTGGTCGCTGCTGCTGATCGTGGTGTTCACTGTGCTGTACTTCCGCTACCTGGACGCCAAGGCCGAAAACCGGCTGGACGAGGGCATCGATCCGGCGTGGGTGCCCGTTGACCGCGAGCGCGACGCGGTGATCGCAAGCGCCGCGGAGCCGGGCGCAGCGGGTCACCGCCATTCGAGCTAGCGTGGACGCATGACTTCCCCCAAGCTGCAGCTGACCGACGACGAGTGGCGGCAGAAGCTCACCCCCGAAGAGTTTCACGTGCTGCGCCAGGCCGGTACCGAGCGGCCGTTCACCGGTGAGTACACCGACACCAAGACCGAGGGCATCTACCAGTGCCGGGCCTGCGGCGCCGAATTGTTCCGCAGCACAGAGAAATTCGAGTCGCACTGCGGCTGGCCGTCGTTCTTCGACCCGGCGAACTCCGACGCGGTGATCCTGCGCCCCGACCACTCGATGGGGACGACGCGCACCGAGGTGCTGTGCGCGAACTGCCACAGCCACCTGGGCCACGTGTTCGCCGGCGAGGGCTATCCGACGCCGACCGATCAGCGGTACTGCATCAACTCGATCTCGCTGCGCCTGGTGCCGACGGGCGCGTAGGGCGTTCTCCGTTGGCGGGATGTGCCGCTGTGCCCGCCTCAGAGCGACAACGTGATTGGCCGCGCGGTAGCTGCCCGCGCCGCACCCCCGCGAGTTGTCGCTGTGAGGCGGGCAGAAAGCCCACCCCGACCGCCGGGTGACAAAAGTGACGGGGGAGGTGTGAACCGCCCGGCCGGCGCGCCCGGCGCCTATACCCCGTCCATCCCGGGCTGACCGAACAGGCTGCCGCCGGCGCCGCCCCGGCCGGGCGTGCCCGGGGTGGGGCCGCCCCCGGCGCTGCCGCCGTTGCCGCCGTTGCCGACCAGCACGGCGACGCCGCCGTTCCCGCCGTTGCCCCCGGTGACCAGGCCCTCGCCGCCGGCGCCGCCCACCCCGCCGTTGCCGATCGGCCCGGCGTTGCCGCCGGCCCCGCCGTTCCCGCCGGTCGTGTAGCCGAACCCGCCGATCCCGCCGGCCCCGCCCGAGCCGTTGAACCCGGCGCCGTTGCCGCCCGCGCCGCCGTCACCGCCCGTGGTGGCGCCGACGCCGCCCCGGCCGCCCGCCCCGCCGGCGCCCTGGAAGGGGTTGGAGTCGCCGCCGTTGCCGCCGTGACCGCCGTGCCCGGTGACCCCCGTGCCGCCGGCGCCGCCAAGCCCGCCGTTACCGGAGATTCCGCCCGCGGTGCCGCCGTTACCGCCGTTGCCGCCGTTGCCCATGACGCCGGTTCCCCCGGCGCCGCCGATCCCGCCGCCGCCTTCGAACGGGCCGCCCGTGCCGCCGTTGCCGCCGTCGCCGCCGTCGCCCGTGCTGCCGGTGCCCCCGGGGCCGCCGGGTCCACCGTTGCCCCACAGCAGGCTGCCGCCGCCGGCCCCGCCGTTGCCACCGGTTCCGCCGTCCCCGCCGGGGCCACCGAACCCGCCGGAGCCCAGCAGTCCGCCCATCCCACCGGGTCCGCCGGTCCCGCCGATGCCGTTGGGCCCCGCGGGCCCGCCGGCGCCACCGGCGCTGCCGTGGGTCTGGTCGGGTCCGCCGAAGCCCAGCAGACCGCCGGCCCCGCCCGCGCCGCCGTTACCGCCCTGGGTGAGCCCGTACCCGCCGGTGCCGCCGGTGCCGCCGCCGCCGAACAGCAGCCCGGGCCCGCCGGCCCCGCCGTTACCGCCGACGCCCGTCGGGCTGGCGCCGCCGGAGCCGCCCGGGCCGCCGACACCGAACAACCCGGCCGCCCCGCCGTTGCCGCCCGGCGCCCCCGGGGCGGTGCTGTTGCCACCGGCCCCGCCGTTGCCGACCAACAGCCCGCCGGGGCCGCCGGGTTGCCCTATCCCGCCAACGGTGCCCCCGTTGGCGCCGTTGCCGATCAGCGGGCGCCCCAGCACGGCCAGCGTCGGCGCGTTGATGGCGTCGAGCAGGCTGCCCTGCACGTTGGCGGCCTCGGCGCCGGCGTACGCCGCCATGCCCGAAGAAACGTTCTGCACGAATTGCGCGTGAAAGGCCGCGACCTGGGAGCTCAGCGCCTGGTATTCCTGCGCCTGCGCGGAGAACAGCTCCGCGACCGCGGCCGACACCTCGTCGGCGCCCGCCGCGACCACGCCCGTCGTTGCGGCCGCCGCGGCCGAGTTGGCCGCGCTGATCGCCGAACCGATGCCAGCCAGGTCGTTGGCCGCGGCCATCACCAACTCGGGAGCCGCGATCACGAACGACATGGGATACCTCCCCTATCCGATGCGCCATGACCACGAGGTCATTTCCCCCCAGCGCCGCCGGTCTCCGGCAAGAGCGCAGCCTACGCGTTCGGGGGGCGCGACATGCCGGGTTCGACGAGAACCGCTTCCGCCCCTGCCGCCCAGGTTGTACCGTTGCACCAACAGTAAGGGACACAGCTACTCGGCCGGAAAGCGGGCGAACGTGAACAAGGACGATTTGATCCTGATCAGCGTCGACGACCACATCGTCGAACCGCCGGACATGTTCAAAAACCACCTGCCCAAGAAGTACGCCGACGAGGCGCCCCGGCTGGTGCACAACCCAGATGGCAGCGACAGCTGGCAATTTCGCGATGTGGTGATTCCCAACGTGGCGCTGAACTCGGTGGCGGGTCGGCCGAAGGAGGAGTACGGGCTCGAACCGCAGGGTCTCGACGAGATCCGGCCGGGGTGCTGGCAGGTCGACGAGCGGGTCAAGGACATGAACGCGGGCGGGATCTTCGCCTCGATCTGCTTCCCGACGTTTCCGGGCTTCGCCGGCCGGCTGTTCGCCACCGAGGACCACGACTTCGGCCTGGCCCTGTTGCGGGCCTACAACGACTGGCATGTCGAGGAGTGGTGCGGCGCGTATCCGGCGCGGTTCATCCCGATGTGCCTGCCGGTGATCTGGGACGCCGAGGCGTGCGCGGCCGAGGTGCGCCGCAACGCCGAGCGCGGGGTGCATGCGCTGACTTTCAGCGAAAACCCTTCGGTGCTGGGCTATCCCAGCTTTCACGACGACTACTGGACGCCCCTGTGGAAAGCGTTGGTCGACACCGACACGGTGATGAACGTGCACATCGGTTCCTCGGGGAAGCTGGCGGTCACCGCGCCGGACGCGCCGATGGACGTGATGATCACGCTGCAGCCGATGAACATCGTGCAAGCCGCCGCGGATCTGCTGTGGTCGGCGCCGATCAAGAAATACCCCGGCCTCAAGATCGCCCTCTCCGAGGGCGGCACCGGGTGGATCCCGTATTTCCTGGAGCGGGCCGACCGCACCTACGAGATGCACTCGGCGTGGACCCACCAGGACTTCGGCGGCAAGCTGCCCAGCGAGGTGTTCCGCGAGCACTTCTTGACGTGCTTCATCAGCGACCACGTCGGGGTGCAGCTGCGCGACCAGATCGGCATCGACAACATCGCGTGGGAGGCGGACTACCCGCACAGCGACTCGATGTGGCCCGGTGCGCCCGAAGAACTCTGGGACGTCCTTCGCGCCCATGACGTTTCGGAAACCGACGTCAACAAGATGACGCACGAAAACGCCATGCGGTGGTACTCCTTCGACCCGTTCCCGGCCCACCCGCGCGAGCAGGCCACGGTGGGTGCGCTGCGCCGGGCGGCCGAAGGCCATGACGTGTCGATCCGCGCCCTCAGCCATCACAAGAAGGGCGAGCGGGTGTCCAACGCCCTGGCCGAGGCGACCCGCGGCAACAGTTAGTCCACCCGGGTGGCGTGCACCTCCCAGAACGGGGCGTGCACCCGGCCGTTTTCCAGCCACGGCTCCATCGCCCGGAACCGTTCCAGCATCGGCTGCACCTGGTCGGCAATGTCCGGGTTGCGCGCGGCCATCATCTCGATCGACTCGGCGCTGATGTTGACCAGATAGGTCGTCGGGCCCAGGTAGGTGATCTCCCAGCCGTTGGTAGGCAGCACGTCGCGAAAGTCGCTCTCGGACAACGACCGCATCATCTTGAACCCGTTGACGTCATGCTCGCCGAACTCGAACATGTACAGCCGCGCCCCCGGCTTGGTCGCCCGGTGCAGCGCGCGCGCATACGACTGCTGCATCTCGGGCTCGGTGCTGAAGGTGTGGTAGAAGGCGCAGTCGACGACGGTGTCGAACCGGCCGTCGAGCCCGTCCAGCTTGGTGGCGTCGGCCACCTCGAAATTGACTGACACCCCGGCCTTTTGGGCGTTTGCGCGGGCCCGTTCGATCGCGGCCTCCGACCCGTCGATGCCGGTGGCGGAGTAGCCCTTGGAGGCGTAGTAGATCGCGTGGTGGCCCGGGCCGGTGCCCGGGTCGAGCACCTCGCCCTTGACCGCGCCGAGGGCGACCAGCCGCTGGACCACCGGCTGCGGGCCGCCGATGTCCCAGGGCGTGGCGGCGGGCAGCCCGTGCGACATCCGGTCGTCGCGGTACATCTCCTCGAAGCGGGTGGGATCGGTCGGATCAAACGTTGTCACTCTGTCCCCCTCGATTTCGAATTACGGCAATGCGGTGACTAGTTGCTCGACGGGCACCCGGGGCCCGGTGAAGAACGGCGTCTCGGCCCGGGTGTGCCGGCGGGCGTCGGTGGCGCGCAGCTCGCGCATCAGGTCCACGATGCGGTCCAGCTCCGGGGCCTCGAACGCCAGGATCCATTCGTAGTCGCCCAGCGCGAACGCCGGCACGGTGTTGGCGCGGACGTCCTTGTACTCGCGGGCGGCCATGCCGTGTTCGGCGAGCATCCGGCGGCGTTCCTCGTCGGGCAGCAGGTACCACTCGTAGGACCGCACGAACGGATACACGCAGATGTAGGCGCCGGGCTCCTCGCCGGCCAGGAACGCCGGGATGTGGCTCTTGTTGAACTCGGCGGGCCGGTGCAGCGCGACGCTGCTCCACACCGGCGAGCAGGCGCGGCCCAGCGTGGTGGTGCGCCGGAAGTCGGCGTAGGTCGCCTGCAGCGCCTCGACGCGTTCGGCGTGGGTCCAGATCATGAAGTCGGCGTCGGCGCGCAGGCCCGCGACGTCGTAGAGCCCGCGCACTACGACGCCGCGCTCCTCCTGCTGCTTGAAAAACGTCGTCGCGTCGTCGATCACGGCCGCACGGTCGTCGCCGAGCTCACCGGGCCGGACCGAGAACACCGAGAACATCAGGTAGCGCAGCTGGGAGTTCAGGGCGTCGTAGTCGAGTTTGGCCATGGCACCTATCGTGCCACTTCCGCTTGCAGGGCCTCGACCGCGCGCCCGGCCGCCCCGACGCACGCCGGCACGCCGATCCCGTCGAGGTAGCTGCCGGCGACGGCGAGGGTCGGCGGCAGGCCGGCGCGCACCTCGGCGACCACCTCGGCGTGGCCGGGGCCGTACTGCGGCATGGCGTCGAGCCAGCGCTGGACGCGGGCGTCGACGGGGTCGACGGTCAGCCCGAACACGTCGACCAGGTCGCTGAGCGTCCAGCCCAGCAATTCGTCGTCGGGGGTGCCGGCCGCGACGTCGTCGCCGAACCGACCGAACGACAGCCGCAGCTGCTGGGTGTCCCCGCGCGTGCCCCACTTGCGTGACGAGAGCGTGATCGCCTTGGCGCGCAACGGTTCTCCGCTCGCGACCAGGACCCCGGAGCACTGTGGGAACGGGGTGTCGGCGGGCACGGCGAGCGCCACCACCGCCGACGACGCGCTCTCGATCCGGCGCGCCGCGGCGGCGGTGCGCGGGGCGACCTCGCCGAGCAGGGCCGCCACCCGTGGGGCCGCAACGGCCAGGATCACCGCGTCGGCGGGCCAGCGGGCGCCGGTGTCGTCCAGCAGGTCCCAGCCCGGCCCGGCGGGGTCGAGCCGTTGCACCGCGGCGCGGACCCAGCGCGGCCGGGCCCGCCCGACCAGCTCGTCGAGCAGCACCTGGTAGCCGCCGTCGATCGCCCCGAACACCGGCGCGCCGGTGGCCGGCGGCAGGGCTTGCCGGACGGCGTCGGTCAGGCTGGGGGCGCCGCGGTCGAGGGCCGCCGCGACGCCGGGTGCGGCGGCGCGCAGGCCGATCGTGGCCGCCGAGCCGGCGTACACCCCGCTGAGCAGGGGGTCCACCGACCGGGCCACCACCTGCGCGCCGAACCGGTCGCCGACCAAGTCGGCCACCGCGGGATCGCCGCCGGGCTGCCAGGCCAGCGGTCGGCTC
>NZ_LZKE01000138.1:0-30156 GCF_001672675.1 Mycobacterium sp. E2327 | reverse complement strand
GATCTGGCCTCGAAGATGAGGGTGGCCGACTTCACCGCCGCGGCCTGCAAGTCCTTGAGGAACGGCTGCAGCTCCCGCCGGCGCCGAACAGCAGGTGGCTCCCGCCGACCCCGCCGGCTCCGCCGGTGGTGGCCCCGGCGCCGCCGGTTCCGCCGGCGCCGGCTGCGCCGAGCAGCCCGCCGGACCCGCCGGCACCGCCCGACCCGCCGCCCCCGCTGGCGCTGGTGGCGCGGGCGGATTCGGCAGTGCGAACACCGGCGGGGCCGGCGGGGCGGGCGGCAATGCCGGGTTCCTGTTCGGCACGGGTGGCGCCGGCGGCATCGGTGGGTTCGGCGAGCTCACCGGCGGGGCCGGCGGGGCGGGCGGCAACGCCGCGTTCCTGTTCGGCACCGGCGGCGGCGGCGGCGCGGGCGGTCTGAGCGACACCGGCACCGGCGGTCATGGCGGGGCCGGCGGTAACGGCGGCAAGCTGGTCGGCGGCGGCGGTACGGGCGGCGCCGGCGGCGACGCCCTCGGCGCCGTCGGCGGGGACGGCGGTAACGGCGGCAATGCCGGGCTGATCGGCAACGGCGGCAACGGCGGTGACCCGGGGACAGGCGCAACCAAGGGCAACGCCGGCGCCGGCGGTGGCGGCGGGCTGCTCGGCCTGCCGGGGGTGAACGGAACGTAGCCGGCGCCGTCTCGGCTCGTTCGTTGAACGCCGATACCGAGTCTGGCAACATCGGCTGCTACCAACGCCGTAATACCCGCCGGAGGAACCGTGACCGCGGGCAACATCATGATGGTCGCGCTGCTCGCGTGGGCCGTCCTGGCTCCGCCGGCCTTCCTGTGGCTGGGCGTCCTGCTCGAACAACGCCGTCGGCGTTGACGGACCCGGAAAAGTCCGCTGACTAGGGCTTGAACGGGTTGACCGCGAACTGGATAACGCGGTACGGCGCGCGTGCCCGGGCGCGGGTGTCCCATTGGCTGACAAAGATGCGCAGCTCGTCGAGGGTGGACCCGGGCGAGATGTACCCGCCATAGGGCTGCGCGAGCCGGTTGTCGTAGGGGGGCGGGAGGCTTTCGGCCGGATCGGGCCATTCGTCGTGCTGCACCACGGTCGTCACGGGCGCGGTGCCCAGCGAGGTCGGGTCGTCGGCGACCCGGACCTCCATGTTGCCGGTGCTGGCGTTGAAGTAGGACAGCACCGCCTTGCCGTCGATCTGCCTGATCGACATCTCACCCACCTGGTCCGGCCACAACGGCGTCGGCGGCCTGCCCCATCCGCCGTCGGGCCCAGATGCCCAGCCCTGCCACCGGGACCGGTCGATGAACGTCTGCGGCGTGGCCCGGTAGAGCAGCACGGGATCTCGCCGCGTGAAGCTGTTGGCCACGATGTACACCCAGCCGCCCGGCGAGTCCGGGGTGGGGATCGGGTCGTAGTAGCCGCTGATCTGCGACTGCCGGCCACCCTGATAGGAACCGTCGCGGCGGGACCCGGCGACCGTCTGCCAGCCGCCGCGCGCCGGTTCGGCCATCACTAGCCGGGAGCTTTGCGGCTCAAGGTTTTTCGTCGTCGTGACCATCAGGTAGTTGCGCCGGTTGACCTGCACCACCCCGGCCGGCAGCTGAGAGTCGCCCGGCGGCGTGGGGTCGGCCAGCAGCGGCTTGCCGACGCCGGTGACGCCGGTGTAGCGCACCCCGGCGGGGTCGTCGACCGACGCGGTGTCGACGTGCAGCGCGATCGGCGAGTACCAGCCGCCGAACCCGACGCCCTGGCCGGCGAAGCTGTCGCCGCAGACCTGCAACAGCTCGGTGGGAAACTCGACGAACTCGCACAGGTCCGTCGCGCCGATGCCGTAGTCGCCCGTCGGGGTTCCGGTGCCGGCCGTCGGCCCGATCCGCACCACCTGACCCGGCGCCAGTGGCTGCAGGACGGGCTCCGGCGCCGGCGCCGGTGGATCGGCGCGCGCTTGCCAAACAGGCTGGGGCGCAACCAAACACAAGACGCTTAGCAGGGCGACCCGGGCCGAGCTCACCCGGGAACTATAGTTCGGCGGCCAGCAGCTCGGCGATCTGGATGGTGTTCAGCGCGGCCCCCTTGCGCAGGTTGTCCCCCGACACGAACAGCGCCAGGCCCCGCCCGTCCGGGACGCCCGGGTCGTGCCGGATCCGGCCGACCAGCGATTCGTCGACACCGGCGGCGGCCAGCGGCGTCGGCACGTCGACGAGCTTGACGCCCGGGGCGCCGTCGAGCAGCTCGCGGGCCCGCTCGGGCGACAGCGGCCGGGCGAACTCGGCGTTGATCGACAGCGAGTGCCCGGTGAACACCGGGACCCGCACGCAGGTGCCGCTGACCAACAGGTCCGGGATGCCGAGGATCTTGCGGCTCTCGAAGCGCAGCTTCGCGTCCTCGTCCGTCTCCCCCGAACCGTCGTCCAGCAGCGAGCCGGCGAGCGGCAGGACGTTGAACGCGATGGGCGCCACATAGGTGTTCGGCGCCGGGAAGTCGAGTGCGCCGCCGTGGTACACCAGCTCCTCGGCGCCGTCGATGACGGCGCGCGCCTGGGTCGCCAACTCCTCGACACCTGCCAGGCCGCTACCCGATACCGCCTGATACGTCGAGGTCACCATCCGCACCAGTTGCGCCTCGTCGTGCAGGACCTTGAGCACCGGCATGGCGGCCATCGTGGTGCAGTTCGGGTTGGCGATGATGCCCTTCTTGAGGGACCGGGGTTCGCCGACGTCGCGCGCGAAGTTCACCTCCGACACCACCAACGGCACGTCGGGGTCCTTACGCCAGGCCGAGGAGTTGTCGATCACCGTGACCCCGGCCGCGGCGAACCGCGGCGCCTGCACCAGCGACATCGTCTTGCCGGCCGAGAAGACGGCGATGTCGAGCCCCGACGGGTCCGCCGTCGCGGCGTCCTCGACCTCGATCTCCTGGCCGCGGAACTCCAGCTTGCGGCCCTGCGAGCGGGCGGACGCGAAGAACCGCACGGTGGTCGCCGGAAAGTCCCGCTCGTCGAGCAGCCTGCGCATCACCTGGCCCACCTGGCCGGTGGCCCCCACTACGCCGATCGACACCCCATTGGCACCCATATCTACCGACCCGTCCCCGCATACACCGTCGCCGACTCCTCGCCGCCGAGACCGAACGCCTCGTGTAACGCCACGACGGCCTTGTCTAGTTCGGTGTCGCGGCACAGCACCGAGATCCGGATCTCGGAGGTGGAGATCAGCTCGATGTTGACGCCGACGGCGGCCAGCGCCTCGCAGAAGGTCGCGGTGACGCCGGGGTGGCTGCGCATGCCCGCCCCGATCAGCGACACCTTGCCGATGTGGTCGTCGTAGAGCAGCTGGGTGAACCCGATCTCGTCGCGCAGCGCGTCCAGCTTCTCCACCGCGGTGGGGCCGCTGTCGCGCGAGCAGGTGAAGGTGATGTCGGTCTTGCCGTCTTCGACCTTGGACACGTTCTGCAGCACCATGTCGATGTTCACGTCGGCGTCGGCGACGGCCCGGAAGACCCGCGCGGCATAGCCGGGGATGTCGGGCAGGCCGACGATGGTCACCTTGGCCTCGCTGCGGTCGTGCGCGACGCCGGTCAGGATGGGGTCTTCCATACCTATGTCCTTGATCGATCCCTTAACGATGGTGCCGGGCTTGTCCGAATACGACGAGCGGACGTGCACCGGAATGTCGTAGCGGCGAGCGTATTCCACGCAGCGCAGCATCAGCACCTTGGCGCCGCACGCCGCCATCTCGAGCATCTCCTCGAACGTCACCGTGTCCAGCCTGCGGGCGTTGTGCACGATCCTGGGGTCGGCGCTGAAGATGCCGTCCACGTCGGTGTAGATCTCGCAGACGTCGGCGCCGAGCGCGGCGGCCAGGGCGACCGCGGTGGTGTCCGAACCCCCGCGGCCGAGCGTGGTGACGTCGCGGGTGTCCTGGCTGACCCCCTGGAAGCCGGCGACCAACACGATGCGGCCTTCGTCGAGCGCGGTGCGCAGCCGTCCCGGTGTCACCTCGATGATCTTCGCGTTGCCGTGGGTGCCGGTGGTGATCACACCGGCCTGCGACCCGGTGAACGAGCGGGCCTGCGCGCCGAGCGATTCGATCGCCATCGCCACCAGCGCGTTGGAGATGCGCTCACCGGCGGTCAGCAACATGTCGAGCTCCCGCGGCGGCGGGGCCGGGCACACCTGCTGAGCCAGGTCCAGCAGGTCGTCGGTGGTGTCGCCCATCGCCGAGACCACGACGACGACGTCGTTGCCCTGCCTCTTGGTCGCGACGATGCGCTCCGCGACACGGCGGATCCGGTCGGCGTCGGCCACCGAGGATCCGCCGTATTTCTGCACGACGAGCGCCACTGTTGTTCTTTCGGTCCGTGTATAGGTCCACAACAGAATACGTGTGACGGCGAATCGTTTTTGCCGCCGCCGACCCGTTCGGCGCTGATGAAGGGGCGCCCGCCCGTCCGTCGACCGGACAGGGCGGGCGCCTTCGCGGGCACCTGGCGCGGTCAGGTGCTACGACGAGACCGCCTGGATCGCCCAGAAGTCGCTCGCCAGGTGCGCCCTGTTGATCGGCGAGCTGTCCGAGGCGTTCTTGGACCCGGTCAGATACTGGTAAGGCATGTAGAAGTAGCCCTGGTCGCCCCACCCGGGGCCCCACGAGTTGCGAACAATCAAGTGGCCCTTGGGATCCGAGTAGCCGACCGCGAGAACGGCGTGGCCGCCGACGGTAGCTTCGCCCGGTTTGGGCATCGGCATCACGCCCGTTTGCGCGACGGACTGCGACTCGAAACTCTGGTACACGGTGAACCCGAACACGACCGCCAGGTTCGAGGCGATGGCATCCTTGAGCTGCCCCAATGTCTGGATCGCCTCGTACTGCACCGCCTTGTCCTTCGCCGCGGCGACGTAGCAGCGCTTCGGCGGCTTCACGGTGAACACGCCGATGTCGTAGGGCCACAGCGTCTCCGGGCATACGCCCTCACGGTTGACCACCTTGATGCCGTCCCGGATCATCGCGCCGGAGTCGCTGGACACGGTGCCTTCGAGCGCGCGTTCGTTGTAGTAGATGAACAACCGCGAAGGGACGAAATCGGGCAAGCCCTGTCGATCCCGCTCGTACTCCATCGCGGCGGCGATGGCATTTCCGGTGCACGATCCGAGCTGGCCCTGGTCGTACACCGGCGGCATCGACGGACGCAGGTCGTATGCGGGGGGCAGTGTGCCCTTGAGCCTGGGCATGTACAGCATGTCGCGGGCGTCCGGGAGCTGCGGGCGCCAGCCGAATCCGCGGACGTGGCTCCAGTCCTGCGGTGGCTCTTCGCTTTTGACGCGGCCGGCCTCTTGCAATGTTGTCATCGAATCCTCCTGATCTGGGTGGTAGGTCGACCGTAGGGGCGGCGATCCGGGGTTGGGATGCGTAGTGGGCTACCTCATCTGTCGAGGAGCGGAGCGCTGCCGGGAACACAGGTAGCGCACTACGCGTGCCGCCGCGCCGCCGGCGTGATGTGCTCGGATGAACTCGACCAACAGCGGAGGTGCCATGCGGAAGGCTGATGCCGCCCTGCGCAACCAGACACTGCGCAGGGTGCACGCCGGAGAGAAGGTCGCCACGGTGGCGGCCGACAGCGGCATCAGCCCCTCGACGGTGTACCGGTGGAGGCGCGAAAGTCCTTGCGCGGCAACAGACTCAATCGTCGAGGGCTATGTGGGCGACATCACCGGCCCCGGCATCACCGACAAATGGGGGGTGACCTGCACCGACCTGGGCGTGTGCGCGGTAGCTCCGAACGGCAAGCTGGTCTCGGTGTTCGGAGACACCTTCTCCGGCCTCGCCGTCGGGCAGGGCGACTGGCGCGCCCCCGTCGCCCTGATCGGCAGCGGGGACACGAACAACCAGATCCGGTATGAGAGCGCGGGCGGCGTTGACCCTGACTACGCCCAGCAATTGTGGCAGTACATCCACGACGGCCCGCCGTGGAAACAGGGCGGGATCAGCACCGTGATCCCGTCGGACGTGCTGGTCATCGAGCAGATGATGTACCTGCATGCCATCGTCAACCGTGGCTTCGGAAACGTGACCCGCACCGGGATCTGGGCTTCCGCCGACAACGGCGTCACCTGGCGAGCGATGGGCGCCAAGGCCACCTTTTCCGCGTCGGTGTGCGATGGCTTCGCACAGCTTTGGTCGTGGGACTACGACCCCGACGACGGTTGGGTGTACATCGTCTCCACCGGCTTTCAGCGCGACAAGGGCATCATCCTGCGCCGCGTGCGTCCGGGCGATATCGGCAACAAGGCCAAGTACTCCGGCTGGGGCTGGGCCGATAACCAATGGGCGTGGGGCAACGCGCCCACGCCGATCACACCCCCGGGCGAGACCTGGGGCGAGCTGACCTTGCGCAGGCTCGATACCGGCACGTGGATCCTCGGCGGCTTCCTGTCCTCGGAGTACGCGCTGGGATACCGCACCATCGACGACCCCACCGCGAACCTCTACGAGACGGAAATCCAAACGCCGGTGATCGGGACGACCTGGGACGCGCAAGACCTGCCGAACAACCGGGTCGCGCAGCTGTACGGCGGATACGTTCTTCCCGGCTCGCGCCTGGACGTTCCGGGCGGCGTCGGGCTGGTGGTCTCCCAGTGGGACACGGCGACGGGCTGGCCCTACCGCGCGATGCAGTTCCGGGTGACGCTCAAGGACACGACAAAAGCGACGACGGCCCGCCGGGGACGAGCGGGCAGGTCCGGGCGGACCCCGCGACGGTGACGCCTCGTTCACGGAGCGCATCGAGTTTTGGCGCCCAGCCCGCGCGCGGTAGAGTGCACAACGTGCAGCGGGTGCTCCTCCTCGGACGCCGCGACGGGGTCTGATCAAGACCGGCCTCCCGTCGCGGGAGTTCGCGATGCGCCGGTCTGAGTTTCCTTCTCATCCCCCGGAGCAACTATCGTGACCAATCCAGATTCGCCCGACGCCTATAAGTCGGCCCGCACCATCGTCAAACCCGCCGGCCCACCCGGACCCGAACAACCCGCCTGGAATCCACAGCGCGGCTCGGCCATGCCGATTGGCCGGTATCGGCCTTTCGCCGAGGAAGTCGAGCCCATCCACGTGGCCGACCGCACCTGGCCGGACCGGGTCACCACCCGCGCCCCGCTTTGGTGCGCAGTTGATCTGCGCGACGGCAACCAGGCGCTGATCGACCCGATGAGCCCGGCCCGCAAGCGCCGCATGTTCGACCTGCTGGTGCGGATGGGCTACAAGGAGATCGAGGTCGGGTTCCCGTCGGCCAGCCAGACCGACTTCGACTTCGTCCGCGAGATCATCAGCGAAGGCGCCATTCCCGAAGACGTCACGATCCAGGTGCTGACCCAGTGCCGGCCGGAGCTGATCGAGCGCACCTTCCTGGCGTGCGAGGGCGCGCCGCGGGCCATCGTGCACTTCTACAACTCGACGTCGATCCTGCAGCGCCGCGTGGTGTTTCGCGCCGACCGGGCCGCCGTGCAGGCCATCGCGACCGACGGCGCGCGCAAGTGCGTCGAGGAGGCCGCCAAGTACCCGCGCACGCAGTGGCGTTTCGAGTACTCACCGGAGTCCTACACGGGCACGGAATTGGAGTACGCCAAGCAGGTGTGCGACGCCGTCGGCGAGATCATCGCGCCGACGCCCGACAACCCGATCATCTTCAACCTGCCCGCCACGGTGGAGATGGCCACGCCCAACGTGTACGCCGATTCGATCGAGTGGATGAGCCGCAACCTGGCCAACCGGGAGTCGGTCATCCTGAGCCTGCATCCGCACAACGACCGTGGAACCGCCGTCGCCGCAGCCGAATTGGGCTACCAGGCGGGTGCCGACCGAATCGAGGGCTGCCTGTTCGGCAACGGGGAGCGCACCGGCAATGTGTGCCTGGTGACCCTGGGGCTCAACCTGTTTTCCCGCGGCGTGGACCCGCAGATCGACTTCTCCAACATCGACGAGATCCGCCGCACCGTTGAGTACTGCAACCAGCTGCCGGTGCACGAGCGTCACCCCTACGGCGGCGACCTGGTCTACACCGCGTTTTCCGGCAGCCACCAGGACGCCATCAACAAGGGCCTCGACCAGATGAAGGTGGATGCGGATGCCGCAGACACCGACGTCGAGGACATGCTCTGGCAGGTTCCGTATCTGCCGATCGACCCCAAGGACGTCGGACGCACCTACGAGGCGGTGATCCGGGTCAACTCGCAGTCCGGCAAGGGCGGCGTGGCGTACATCATGAAGGCCGACCACGGTCTGGCGCTGCCGCGGCGCCTGCAGATCGAGTTCTCGCAGGTGATCCAGAAGATCGCCGAGGGCACGGGCGGCGAGGGTGGCGAGGTGTCGCCCAAGGAGATGTGGGAGGCGTTCTCCGAGGAGTACCTGGCCCCGATCTGGCCGCTGGAGCGCATCAAGCAGCGGGTCGACGCCTCCGAGGAGGACGGCGGCACGACGACCATCACCACGACCGTCAAGGTCAACGGGGTGGAGACCGAGATCGTCGGTGTCGGCAACGGCCCGCTCGCGGCGTTCGTGCACGCGCTGGGCACCGTCGGGTTCGATGTCGCCGTGCTGGACTACTCCGAGCACGCGATGAGCTCGGGGGACGACGCGCAGGCGGCGGCGTACGTGGAGGCGTCAGTCGGTGGGCGCACGGTGTGGGGCGTCGGGATCGCGCCGTCGATCACCACCGCGTCGCTACGGGCCGTCGTGTCGGCGGTGAACCGGGCGTCGCGTTAGGCGTCGAAGAACGCCTGCAGCAGTCGGTCCACGAGCACGGTGGGGTCGTCGGCACCCGGGATCGTGAGGTTGCTGAACACGTAGCCGTTGAGCAGGCGGCTCAGCTGTTCCATCTGCTGCGGTTCGGGGGTGAATCCCGCCGCCTCGAAGATGAGGGTGGCCGACTTCACCGCCGCGGCCTGCAAGTCCTTGAGGAACGGCTGCAGCTCCCGACGGCGCGTGCCCTCCATGAACAGCTCGAATCGCGCCAGCGTGTAGCGGCGGGCCTGCTCGTCGGGGTCGGACAGCATCCGCGTCAGCAGCGCCTTGATGCCGTCGCGGCTGAGCGAACCGATCGCGGCCTGCAGGGCCTCGACGCGCTGCCAATGCAGGTCGACGGTGCGCGCCGCGGTGGCTTCGAGCAGCGCCTGGCGCGTGCGGAAGTAGTTCGACGTGGTGCCCGCGGGCAGGCCCGCCCGCTCGTCGACCTGACGATGGGTCAGCCCCCCGACGCCGATGTCGGCGAGGATGCCGATCGCGGCGTCGAGGAGCTGAGCGCGGCGCTCGGGATTGGGAGGCATCAGTCTTTGTAGCGCAGCCGCCAGAACATCGTCAGGAAGGCGGGATAGACCACGATCAACAGCAGGTAGCTGAACCACGGCCGAAACCACATGTACAGCGACAGGTCCTTGGTGACGTAAGAGCACCAGATGTGCAGCGGGACGCTGCCGGCGATGTACACCAGCGACGCCGTGAAGAACGCCCGGTGCGGCTTGTTGGCGAACCGCACCCGCCGCCACACCAGGACGCCGGTGACGGCCGCATACGTCATCGGGACCAGCAGGATCCGGTCGGTCGTCAGGGTCATCGCGTATTTCAGCGTGAGGTCGTCGCCAAAGATCACCCGGTAGAGGTGGATCAGCACACCGAGCGAGATGGTCAGCATCGCCGCCTGGCGAAAGAAATAACCGTGCCGACGGTAGGAGGCCCACCACGACTCGCGCTGTACTACATCTGTAGTGGTTGTCATGGCGCAAACGGTACTACTACGGATGTAGTGATGCAAGGGGTCGCTCAGAACAGCGCGAGCTGCGGGTTCGTCGTGTTGATGTCGGTGAACTCCTCCATGCTGGTGCCCCGGGCGACGACGCCGACGCAGTCCATGAACTGCGCGTCGGACACCACCGGCACCCCCAGCTGTCGGGCGTGATAGCCCTTGCCCTGCTCGGGCGCGGCGTCGTTGCAGACCACCAGCGAGGTCTCCCCGTCCACCACGTCGCTGTAGGCCAGCCCGGCGTGCAGGATCCGCTCGACCAGCTCCTCGTGGGTGCGCGCCACCTCGGCGGCCAGCGCCACCCGCATGCCCTGGACCAGCGGCCGGCCAAGGACATACGGGCCCGGGTTGAGGTACGGGCACGGCATCCGCGAGGCCAGCACCTTGAGCGGGCGCAGCTCGTCGTGGGTCACCCGCCCGTTGGGCCATTGGCGCCGGGTCACCGGACGCACCGGCAGCCAGACGTCGCGTTCGCGCGCCCGCTCGAGCGCCGACTCCAGCACCCCGGTCAGCACCATCGCGTCGTCGAAGGCGTCGTGCGGCCGCTCCTGCACCACACCCCAATGCGCCGCGAGCGTTTCCAGCCGCAGGTTGTCGACCCCGAGGTCCAGCCGGCGCGCCAGCTCGACCGTGCACATGACGTTGTCGACGGGCAGTTCGGCCTCGGCGAGCTCGGCCTCGGCGGCCAGGAATGAGTAGTCGAAAGCGACGTTGTGCGCCACCAGCGTGCGGCCGCGCAGCACCTCGACGAGGTCGCCGACGATGTCGCCGAACTGCGGCTGGTCCTCCAGCATCGCGGGGGTGAGGCCGTGCACGTGGGTGGGCCCGGGGTCCACCCCGGGATTGAGCAGGCTGACCACGGACTGCTCGACCCGGCCGTTGGCGTCCAGACCGAGCGCGGCGATGCTGATGATTCGCGCCTGGCCCGGCCGAAACCCCGAGGTTTCGACGTCGATAACGGCCCAACCCCCGCCCGGCTCGCTGGCCGGCCGCCCCCAGGACACCCGGTTCATGAAGTGAGGATGGCACGCCGGACCGACATCACCGGTTCGCTGCGGATCGTGTCGTGAATTTAAACTGCGCGGGTGGTCACCACCCGTGCACGCCTGGCTCTCGCCGCGGGAGCGAGCGCGCGTTGGGCGTCGCGCGTCACCGGTCGCGGGGCCGGCGCGATGATCGGCGGGCTGGTCGCGATGACCCTGGACCGCTCGGTGCTGCGCCAGTTGGGCGCCGGGCGCCGCTCCGTCATCGTCACCGGCACCAACGGTAAATCGACGACTACGCGGATGACGGCGGCCGCCCTCGGGACCCTGGGCCCGGTGGCAACCAACGCCGAGGGCGCCAACATGGACGCCGGCCTGGTGGCCGCGCTGGCCGCCGATCGGCGCGCCGGGCTCGCCGCCCTCGAAGTCGACGAGATGCACGTGCCGCACGTCTCCGACGCCGTGGATCCCAGCGTCATCGTGCTGCTCAACCTGTCGCGTGACCAGCTCGATCGGGTGGGCGAGATCAACGTGATCGAACGCACGCTGCGGGCCGGCCTGGCCCGGCATTCGGACGCCGTCGTCGTCGCCAACTGCGACGACGTGCTGATGACCTCGGCGGCCTACGACAGCCCCAACGTGGTGTGGGTCGCCGCTGGTGGCGCGTGGGCGAACGACTCGGTCAGCTGCCCGCGCAGCGGCGAGGTCATCGTCCGGGACAGGGGGCACTGGTACTCCACCGGCGCCGATTTCAAGCGGCCCAGCCCGCAATGGTGGTTCGACGACGACACGCTGTACGGGCCCGACGGCCTGACCCTGCCGATGCGGTTGGCGCTGCCGGGCACGGTGAACCGGGGCAACGCCGCGCAGGCCGTGGCCGCCGCCGTCGCCCTGGGCGCCGACCCGGCGAAAGCGGTGGCGGCGGTTTCCCAAGTCGACGAGGTCGCCGGGCGCTACCGCAGTGTCCGCGTCGGCGAGCACGAAGCGCGGATCCTGCTGGCCAAGAACCCCGCCGGCTGGCAGGAGGCGCTGTCGATGGTGGACAAGCACGCGGCCGGGGTGGTGATCGCGGTCAACGGGCAGGTGCCCGACGGCGAGGACCTGTCCTGGCTGTGGGACGTGCGATTCGAGCATTTCGAAGAGACGTCAGTCGTCGCCGCCGGCGGACGCGGCACCGACCTGGCGGTGCGCCTCGGCTATGCGGGCGTCGAGCACACGCTGGTGCACGACACCGTGGCGGCCATCGCGTCGTGCCCGCCCGGGCGCGTGGAGGTCGTCGCCAACTACACCGCCTTCCTGCAGTTGCAGCGAGCATTGGCGCGCCATGGCTGACTCGACCGTGCGGATCGGGCTGGTGCTGCCCGACGTGATGGGCACCTACGGCGACGGCGGCAACGCCCTGGTGCTGCGGCAACGCCTGCGGATGCGGGGGGTGGCCGCCGAGATCGTCGAGATCACGCTGGCCGACCCGGTGCCGGAGTCGCTGGACCTGTACACGCTGGGCGGCGCGGAGGACTACGCGCAGCGGCTGGCCACCAAGCACCTGATCAAGCACCCGGGCCTGCAGCGCGCGGCGGAGCGGGGCGCGCCGGTGCTGGCGATCTGCGCGGCCATCCAGGTGCTCGGGCACTGGTACGAGACGTCGGCCGGGGAACGCGTCGACGGTATCGGCATGCTGGACCTGACCACCTCGCCGCAGGACCGGCGCACCATCGGCGAACTGGTGAGCGAGCCGCTGCCGGGCGGGTTGACACAACCGCTGACCGGCTTCGAAAACCACAGGGGCGGAACGGTTTTGGGGCCGGCCGCGGCACCGCTGGGCGCGGTGGTCAAGGGCGCCGGCAACCGGGCCGGCGACGGCTTCGACGGCGCGGTGCAGGGCAGCGTCGTCGCGACCTACATGCACGGGCCGTGCCTGGCGCGCAACCCGGAGCTGGCCGACCTGTTGCTCGCCAAGGTGGTGGGCGAGCTGGCGCCGCTGCAGCTGCCCGAGGTGGACCTGCTGCGCCGGGAGCGGCTGACCGCCCGCTAGCCCGCCGACCTGCGCTCCAAGAATCCTTCAAGAATCCACCTAGGGCCGCCGCCCAGCCTTTTCTCGAGTCCCCCACCGAGAAAGGGATCCCCATGAGCAACACGAGAACCCGGCTCGCCGCCGCGGCGCGCATTGTCGGTCTCGCGGCCGTGCTGAGTGCGGCCGCCGGCTCGATGGTCGCGTTCGCGGGGACGGCCGATGCGGCCCCCGCCCCGACCCATGAGGGCATGCACGGCGACCCGGTCGCCGCCGCGCCCTACTGGCGCTATCAGCAGCAAAACCTCGATTGCGGCGAGATGGCCGTCGCCGACGTGGTCGGCCAGATCACCGGCCGCGAACCCTCCGAGGACGAGATCACCGGCGTGGCCGCGAACACCCCGAGCGTGAGCCACCCCGGACCCATCTACAAGCCCACCGGCAAGACCAAGAACTCGGACCTGCCGGTGCTGCTGGCGCACTACGGCATCGCGTCCGACGCCGTGCACACCAACATCGGCGCCCTTGAGCAGGACCTTGACCAGGGGCGCAAGGTGATCGTCGGGCTCAACGACCGGATCATCTGGAACTCGGGCGGCGACCGCTCCCAGGAGAACCACTTCGTGGTCGTCACCGGCATCGACACCAAGGCCAACCTGGTGCACCTCAACGACAGCGGCGCCGCGGCGGGCCGCGACGAACAGGTGTCCATCGCCACCTTCGAGGCGGCGTGGAACACCAGCGACAACTTCGCCGTCGTGACCCGGTGACGGACGCTCTCAATAGCGACTCAAAGCAACAGGCATGTGGTTGGTGCCGAATTTGATAGCGCATGCGCTATCAAATTCGGCGGTCGCCCATCCCCCGGGAGAGCGGGGGTCGGGAACCGTCAGACCATCGCCCGGCGGCCGGTGAGCGCGCGGCCCAGCGTCAGCTCGTCGGCGAACTCCAAGTCGCCGCCCATCGGCAGCCCCGACGCGATTCGCGTCACCGTCAGGCCGGGGATGTCGCGCAGCATCCGGACCAGGTAGGTGGCGGTCGCCTCCCCCTCGGTGTTCGGGTCGGTGGCGATGATCACCTCGGTGATGTCGACGTCGTCGACGCGCTCACCGATGCGGCTCAGCAGCTCGCGGATGCGCAGCTGCTCGGGGCCCACCCCGGACAACGGATCGAGCGCCCCGCCGAGCACGTGGTAGCGGCCGCGGAATTCGCGGGTGCGCTCGACGGCCTGAATGTCCTTGGGCTCCTCGACGACACACACCAGCGAGCCGTCCCGGCGGGGATCGGCGCAGATGCGGCACCGCTCGTCGTCGGAGACGTTGCCGCACACCGCGCAGAACCGCACACCGTCGCGGACCTTCGCCAGCACCGCGGTCAGCCGGTCGATGTCGTGCGGCTCGACCGACAACAGGTGAAACGCGATGCGCTGCGCGCTCTTCGGCCCGATGCCCGGCAGCTTGCCCAGCTCGTCGATCAGGTCCTGGACGGGTCCCTCAAACATGTCGGGATAACGTCTAGAGCCCCGGCAGTTGGGTGGGCGGCGCCGGCGGTTTGGCGGGCGGGGCGCCCATGGCACCGGCCAGCGCGCCCAACCGCTCCTGCGCCATCTTGGTGACCTGCGCCGACGCGTCGCCCATGGCGCCGACGATCAAATCCTGCAGGGTCTCGATGTCGGCGGGATCGACGACCTTGGGGTCGATCTGCACGCCGACCACCTCGCCGCTGCCCTTGACGGTCACCTTGACCAAACCCCCGCCGGCCTCCCCGTGCACCTCGGAGTTGGCGAGCTGTTGCTGGGCTTCCAATAGCTTTTGCTGCATCTGCTGCGCCTGGGCGAGCAGCTGCGACATGTCGCCTCCGGGTTGCATGACAATCCCCTCGCATCTTGGTCTCGAGTTGGTTTCGCCTGCGGGTGTCGGGCGATTCGGAACACCCAGCGTAGACCGCGCGACGTTACCTTTGCGCGGTGGACCTACGACTGAGCAGGCGTGTCGGAATCAAACTGGTGGTCGGCGTGTTGGTTGCCGCGTCGACGGCGATCATGCCGACGGCGACGGCAGTCCCGTCCAACATCGCCGGGATGGTCGTTTTCATCGACCCCGGCCACAACGGCGCGAACGACGCGTCCATCGGGCGGCAGGTGCCCACCGGGCGCGGCGGCACGAAGGACTGCCAGACCAGCGGGACGTCGACCAACAGCGGCTACATGGAGCACACGTTCACCTGGGACACCGCCCTGCGGGTGCGCGCCGAACTCAACGCCCTGGGCGTGCGGACCGCCATGTCGCGCGGCGACGACACCGGGTTGGGACCGTGCGTGGACGCGCGCGCCGCCACGGCCAACTCCTTGCGCCCCAACGCGATCCTGAGCATCCACGCCGACGGCGGCCCGCCGTCCGGGCGCGGCTTTCACGTCAACTACTCGGCGCCGCCGCTGAACCAGGCGCAGGCCGGGCCGTCGGTGCAGTATGCGCGGATCATGCGTGACCAGTTGCAGGCCTCGGGCATTCCGCCCGCCAACTACATCGGCCAGGATGGCTTGTACGGGCGTTCGGACCTCGCCGGCCTGAACCTGGCGCAGTACCCGTCGATCCTCGTCGAGTGCGGCAACATGAAGAATCCGGTGGATTCGGCGCTGATGGAGTCCGCCGACGGCCGGCAGAAATACGCCGACGCGCTGGTCCGCGGCGTCGCGGGCTTCCTGGCCACCCAGGGCCAGGCGCGCTAGGTCTGATTGCCCGGCTCCTCAACCGGCCGTCCCGGCCGCTATCGTCGCCGCGCTAACTTTCCAGTTCGTTCTTCAGGTTCGTCAGCACCTCGGACTGAATCCTCTTCAGCCCCAACGGCGCAAAGGTTTTCTCGAAGAAGCCCTTGACGCCGCCCGCGCCCGTCCAGGTGGTCTTCACCGTGACGCTGGACCCCGGTCCGGCCGGTGCGACCGTCCAGTTGATCACCATGGACGAGTTCGCATCCTTCTCGATGACGGTGTGGCCGGCCACGTCGACGTCCACCTGCACGTCGCGCACCCGCGACTTGGTGGCCTGCAGCTTCCACTTGGCGACGGTGCCCGCACCCTGGCCGCCCTGCAGCACCTGGTACTCGCTGTACTGCGGGGACAGGATTTTCGGGCGCACCTTCTGGTAGTCCGCCACCGCGGCGAGGGTGGCCTCGGGCCCGACGTTGATCAAGATCGTGCTGGCTGCGCTCACCTGGCCCATCAGGCCCGACTCCTCCTGTTATGCCGCCCTCGCTCTGGTGCACGGGCTGTTTTCGAAGACTAGGGTATATGTGGTGCCTGTCCCTGGATCTGCACTCTCGGCTCACGCAGCGGGCGTCGATCGGTTGATGGCGAGTTATCGATCCATCCCGACGACGTCCGCCGTTCGGCTCGCCAAGCCCACCTCAAACCTGTTCCGCGCCCGCACCAAACGCGATTCGCGCGGCCTGGACACCTCCGGTTTGACCGGCGTTCTCTCTGTCGATTCCGAATCCCGCACCGCCGACGTCGCCGGCATGTGCACATACGAGGACCTGGTGGCCGCGACCCTGCCGTATGGCCTTTCGCCACTGGTGGTTCCGCAATTGAAGACCATCACGCTCGGCGGCGCGGTCAGCGGCCTGGGCATCGAGTCGGCGTCGTTTCGCAACGGCCTGCCGCACGAGTCGGTGCTCGAGATGGACATCCTCACCGGCGCCGGCGAGTTGCTCACCACGTCGCGCACCCAGCATCCCGACCTGTTCCGCGCCTTCCCCAATTCCTATGGGACGCTGGGCTATTCGACGAGGATTCGGATCGAGCTGGAACCCGTCGCGCCGTTCGTGGCGCTGCGGCACGTCCGGTTCCGCTCGCTGCCCGAGCTGGTCGCGGCGATGGAACGCATCATCGACACCGGTGGGCAGGGCGGCACGCCCGTGGACTACCTCGACGGCGTGGTGTTCAGCGCCGACGAAAGCTACCTGTGCGTGGGCCGGCGGACCGGCACGCCGGGCCCGGTCAGCGACTACACCGGGAAAAACATTTACTACCAATCGATTCGGCACGACTCGGTCGGGGTGGAAGCCACCAAGGACGATCGGCTGACGATCCACGACTACCTGTGGCGCTGGGACACCGACTGGTTTTGGTGCTCACGAGCGTTCGGCGTGCAGGACCCGCGGGTGCGCCGCTGGTGGCCGCGGCGCTACCGGCGCAGCAGCGTCTACTCGAAACTCATCGCCCTGGACCAGCGTTTCGGCATCGCCGACCGGATCGAGAAGCGCCACGGGCGTCCGCCGCGCGAACGCGTGGTCCAGGACGTCGAGGTGCCGGTCGAACGGACCTGCGAGTTCTTGGAGTGGTTCCTGGACAACGTGCCCATCACTCCGATCTGGTTGTGCCCCCTGCGACTGCGCGACCACGAGGGCTGGCCGCTGTATCCGATGCGCCCGGATCACACATACGTCAATATTGGGTTCTGGTCCTCGGTACCGGCGGCCGGGGGAAGCTCAGCGGGGGTGACGAACCGTGCCATCGAGGCCAAGGTCAGCGAGCTCGACGGCCACAAGTCGCTGTACTCCGACTCCTTTTACACCCGCGAGGAGTTTGACGAACTCTATGGCGGGGAGACATACAAAACCGTGAAAAAGACCTACGACCCCGACTCGCGTCTTTTGGACCTGTACGCAAAGGCGGTGCAACGGCGATGACGACAACGAAAGAGCCCCGCTACACCACTACGGGCAAGCTCAGCATGGCCGAGATCCTGGAGATCTTCGCCGCGACCGGGCGTCACCCACTGAAGTTCACCGCGTACGACGGCAGCACCGCCGGCAGCGAGGACGCCGAGCTGGGCCTGGACCTCTGTTCGCCTCGCGGCGCCACCTACCTGGCCACGGCGCCCGGCGAACTCGGCCTCGCCCGCGCCTACGTGTCGGGTGACCTGCAGACGTACGGCGTGCATCCTGGCGATCCGTACCCGCTGCTCAAGGCGCTGACCGACCGGGTCGACTTCAAGCGGCCGTCCGCGCGGGTGCTCGCCAACGTCGTCCGGTCGATGGGCCTCGAGCACTTGCTGCCCGTCGCCCCACCGCCGGAGGAGGCGCCGCCGCGGTGGCGGCGCGTGGCCGCCGGCGTCATGCACAGCAAGACCCGCGACGCCGAGGCCATCCACCACCACTACGACGTCTCCAACACCTTCTACGAGTGGGTGCTCGGCCCGTCGATGACCTACACCTGCGCGGTCTATCCGAACGCCGACGCGACGCTGGAAGAGGCCCAGGACAACAAGTACCGGCTGATCTTCGACAAGCTGCGGCTGCAGCCGGGTGACCGGTTGCTCGACGTCGGCTGCGGCTGGGGCGGCATGGTGCGCTACGCGGCGCGGCGCGGCGTTCGCGCGATCGGTGCCACCCTGTCGGCCGAGCAGGCGAAGTGGGCGCGGCGGGCGATCGAGGACGAGGGCCTGGCGGACCTCGCCGAGGTGCGCCACTCCGACTACCGCGACGTCGACGAGGCGGGATTCGACGCCGTCTCCTCCATCGGGCTGACCGAGCACATCGGTGTGAAGAACTACCCCGCGTACTTCGGCTTCCTGAAGTCCAAGTTGCGCACCGGCGGGCTGCTGCTGAATCACTGCATCACCCGGCACGACAACAAGTCGACCTCGTTCGCCGGCGGGTTCACCGACCGCTACGTGTTCCCGGACGGCGAGCTGACGGGCTCGGGCCGGATCGTCACCGAGATCCAGGACGCCGGTTTCGAGGTCTTGCACGAGGAGAACTTCCGGCATCACTACGCGATGACGCTGCGCGACTGGTGCCGCAACCTCGTCGAGCACTGGGACGAGGGGGTCGCCGAGGTCGGGTTGGCGACGGCCAAGGTGTGGGGCTTGTACATGGCGGCCTCACGAGTTGCCTTCGAGCAGAACAACCTTCAGCTGCACCACGTGCTGGCGGCCAACGTCGACGCTCGCGGCGACGACGACCTGCCGCTGCGGCCGTGGTGGACGCCTTAGCTCCGGCCTAGCCGAGGGTGGCGACCCGTTGCACCCGGTCCCCCGCAAGCGGGAGGTGCCCCCAACGCGCGCTTACGGTCGCCACTAGCCGCCGTCTATCCGGCGCGCGCCCAGCTCGTTCTGCAGCAGCTCGAGTGCGACCTCTTCCGGGTCGCGCCGTGGCCCCGCCTCGGTGCGACCGGCCTCGGCGAGCATGTGTTCCTCTTCGTCTCGCTGAGCCGAAGCCGCGTCGGCGGGCTCGTCCGGGGGCGCTTCGCGCACGACGGGCGGCGGGGCGGTCGGCGCGGGCGCCGGGTCACCGACCTCGCAGCGCACCCGCCAGCTCACCCCCAGTGCGTCCTTGAGCGCCTCGGCGATGACGTCGGCGTTGCGCTGCTCGGACAGCCGCTTGGCCAGCGGCGCCGACGCGTGGGTCAGCACCAACGTGTTGTCCTCCACCGCGCGGACCGTCGCGCCCGCGAGCATCACCTCGGTGGTGCGGGAACGCTGGCGCACCTTGTCACGCACCGTCGGCCACATGGTCCGCACCGCGGATGCGTTGAGTTCGCCTGGGGCGGAGGCGGATTCGGGTTCGGGCGGGGGCGCGGGTACTGGTGCCGGCGGCGGCGCCGGTTCGGGGGCCGGTTCGGGCGTGGGCTCGGGTTTCGGCTGGGGCCGGGAAACGGTCACCCGCCGCGGCGGTGGGCTGGGCTCGGCGACGGCCTCCGACGCCGGGATCGAGACGCCCAGCCGGGTCTCGATCCGCTCGACGCGTTGCAGCAGCGCCGACTCGGCGTCGCTGGCCGACGGCAGCAGCAGCCGCGCGCAGATCACTTCGAGCAACAGGCGCGGCGCCGTCGCACCACGCATCTCGCCCAGCCCGGCCTGCACGACCTCGGCGTAGCGGGTCAGCGTCGCCGGGCCGATGCGCGCCGCCTGCTCGCGCATCCGGTCCAGCACGTCCTCGGGCGCATCCACCACGCCGCGGCTCACGGCGTCCGGAACCGCTTGCAGCACAATGAGATCGCGGAAGCGCTCCAACAGGTCGGTGGCGAAACGCCGCGGGTCGTGCCCGGCGTCGATCACCGACTCGACCGCGCCGAACAACGCGGCGGCATCCGCGGCGGCCAGCGCGTCGACTGCGTCGTCGATCAGTGCGACGTCGGTGGCGCCCAGCAGGCCCAGCGCGCGCTGATACGTCACGTGATTGCCCTCGGCCCCGGCCAGCAACTGATCGAGCACCGAAAGCGTGTCGCGCGGCGAGCCACCGCCGGCGCGGATCACCAGCGGATACACCGCGTCGTCGACGACGACGCCCTCCTGCTCGCAGATCCGCCCGACCAGCGCCCGCATGGTCTTCGGCGGCAGCAGCCGGAACGGGTAGTGGTGGGTGCGCGACCGGATCGTCGGCAGCACCTTCTCCGGCTCGGTGGTGGCGAAGATGAAGATGAGGTGCTCGGGCGGTTCCTCGACGATCTTGAGCAGCGCGTTGAACCCGGCGGTGGTCACCATGTGCGCCTCGTCGACGATGAACACCCGGTAGCGCGACTGCGCTGGCGCATAGAACGCGCGGTCGCGCAGTTCGCGCGTGTCGTCCACGCCGCCGTGGCTGGCGGCGTCGAGCTCCACCACGTCGATGCTGCCCGGCGCGTTGGGCGCCAGCGCGACACAGGATTCGCAGACCCCGCACGGGGTGGCCGTCGGGCCCTGCGCACAGTTCAACGACCGGGCCAGGATGCGCGCCGACGATGTCTTTCCGCAGCCGCGCGGCCCGGAAAACAAGTACGCGTGGTTGATTCGGCCGGCCTCCAGGGCAATGGACAGCGGCTCGGTGACGTGCTCCTGCCCTACTACTTCGGCGAAGGTTGCCGGTCGGTATTTGCGGTAGAGGGCCACGGTCAGCAGGCTACCGTCGCCCGGTGACTGAAGCCCGAGCAGCGTCGAGTGTGCATCGCTGGCTTTTCAGTGTGAAGCTGCGGTCGACTCGCTCGGCGTGTCTTCGCCGTCAGCTCACACTCGACGGGGAGGACGCCAGCAGGGACTCCGAGGCCGCCAGCAGCGCGCAGGTCGCCAGCCCGTCGACCGCGTCGCGCAGGTCCGGCAGCGACGGGAAGGTCGGCGCGATCCGGATGTTCTTGTCGTCGGGATCCCTGCGGTACGGGAACGACGCGCCCGCCTCGGTCACCGCGATGCCCGCGTCCTTGGCCAGGGCGACGGTCCGCCGCGCCGTGCCGGGCAGCACGTCGAGGCTGACGAAGTAGCCGCCCTTGGGGTCGGTCCACGAGGCGATCTTCGAGTCGCTCAGCCGCTGGTCCAGGATCTCGAGCGTGAGCGCGAACTTGGGCGCCAGGATCTGCTGGTGGCGCAGCATTTGCAGGCGCACGCCGTCGGCGTCGCCGAAGAAGCGCAGGTGCCGCAGCTGGTTCACCTTGTCCGGGCCGATCGACTTCTTGCCCGCGTACTGCAGGTACCAGGCGATGTTGCCCAGCGACCCGCCCAGGAAGCTGACCCCGGCACCGGCGAAGGTGATCTTCGAGGTGGACGCGAACACGTAGGGCCGGTTCGGGTTGCCGGCCGTGGCCGCCAGGCCCAGCACGTCGACCTGGCGGATGAAATCGTGCGTCAGGGTGTGCACCGCGTACGCGTTGTCCCAGAACAGCCGGAAGTCGGGCGCGGCCGTGCGCATCTGCACGAGCCGGCGAACCGTCTCCCAGGAATAGGTGATCCCGGTGGGGTTGCCGAACACGGGCACCGCCCACATCCCCTTGATCGCGGGGTCGACGGCGACCAGCTCCTCGATCAGGTCGACGTCCGGCCCGTCGTGCAGCATCGGGACCGGGATCATGTCGATGCCCATGGTCTCGGTGATGGCGAAGTGGCGGTCGTAGCCGGGGACGGGGCACAGGAATTTGACGGCCGGCTCGTCCTTCCATGGCCGCGGCGAGTCGACCCCGCCGTACAGCATCGAGAAGGCAACGAGGTCGTGCATCAGCTCCAGGCTGGAGTTGTTGCCGGCGATCAGGTTTTGCACCGGGATGCTGAGCAGCTCCCCGAAGATGGCCCGCAGTTCGGGCAGGCCGTGCAGGCCTCCGTAGTTGCGGGTGTCGGTGCCCTCGGCGTCGCGGTAGTCGTCGCCGGGCAGGCTCAGTAGCTGGTTGGACAGGTCGAGCTGCTCCGGCGAGGGTTTGCCGCGCGTCAGATCCAGGGCCAGCTTCTTGGCCTGCAGCGCCGCGTAGTCCTGCTGGTTGCGGGCGTGCACCGCGGCCAGCTCGTCAGGGCTGAGGGAGTCGAACGCCACCAGGGGACCTTTCGTTGTTGAACGCTGGATTCGAGGTCCGCCACACATCGGACATAGGGGACCCCGCGCACCCGACAGAGCCCATTGACCCTTGCTGCCTTCCGGCCCTGGGGGAGTTCACAGGATAGACGCCGCGCGGGGTCCTCCGGCGAGTCTAATACCCAAGCCCACAACAACCGGCAGCGACCGCGCGCCCCTCGGTTACCATGGCCCACGGAGGATTCGCCTAGTGGCCTATGGCGCTCGCCTGGAACGCGGGTTGGGTTAACAGCCCTCGCGGGTTCAAATCCCGCATCCTCCGCCACCGGTCGTCCTCGGTTTGAGGCGCGACCACGCACGGGGGTTGTTTGGAATCGTTCTGAACGGCCTTTAGGCTGGCGTACCGGGCCGACACGGCCCGCACCAGCATGAGGAGGCGTATGGGGCGCAAGGTCGCCATACCGTGGCACGCGTCGTTTTCGATCGCTGCCGGCGTCCTCTACTTCTTTTTCGTGCTGCCCCGCTGGCCTGAGTTGATGGGCGACACCACGCATTCGTTGGGGACGACGCTACGGATCGTGACGGGTGCCCTGGTGGCCCTGGCTGCCCTTCCGGTGGTGTTCACCCAGTTGCGGACTCGAAAGCCGGAATTGGGAACTCCCCAGCTCGCCCTGTCCATCCGGCTCTGGTCGATCGTGGCCCACGTGCTTTCCGGCGTGCTCATCATCGGCACGGCGATCAGCGAGATCTGGCTCAGCCTGGACCACGCCGGGCGGTGGTTGTTCGCCGTCTACGGCGCCGCCGCCGCGATCGGCGTGATCGGCATCTTCGCGTTCTACCTGTCGTTCATCGCCGAGTTGCCGCCGCCACCGCCGAAACCGATCAAGGCGAAGAAGGCCAAGCAGCCCAAGAAGCGGGGCCTTCGCCGCAAGAAGGCGGACGAGGCCGAAGAAACCGAAGACGCGGACGAAGTCACGGCCGACGAGCCCGACGAGACCGCAGAAGCCGAAGAAACCGAAGAGACCGAAGAAGCGGAAAAGGCCGAAGAGCCCGTCGAGGCCAGCGCCGAGGCCGAGACGGAAGCCGAACCGGCCGCCGAGGAAGCCGAAGCCGCCGACGAGCCGCGGGGCGGATTGCAGAACCGCCGGCCCACCGGCAAGGGCTCACACCGCATGCGCCGCAGGCGCACCCGCGGCGGCGTCGCGCTCGACGAATAATTCAGCGGCGCCGCAGGCTCTCGACGTAGGCGGCGATGCGCCGCTGCGTCTCGTCCGAGCCCCACAGCCGGCGCACCTCGCTGTCGACCAGGGCACCCTCACGCATTCGGGCCAGGGTGGGGGCCCGCAGCTGCGCCTTCGTGTGCCGGTAGGCGTCGGTCGGGATGCCGCCCAGGTCGGCGGCCTCCGACACCGCCGCCCCGAGGAGATCGTCGGCGACGACGCGGTGGGCCAGCCGGTTGGCGACGGCGTCCTCGCCCCGGTAGACACCGCCGCCGAGCACCACCTCTTCCGCGCGGTCCCCGCACGCGTACCGCATCACCTCGAGCGCGGCGACCGGAAACGCCACTCCGACCCTGACCTCGGTCGCCCCGATCTGTGCTTCCGGGCCGATCAGCCGGCGGTCGCAGGCGCAGGCCAGCACGCACCCGCCGGCGATGGCGGCTCCGTTCACCGCGGCCACCGTCGGGCCCGGGTAGCAGAACAGCGCCTCGAACGCCTCGGATAGCGCCGGGATCAGCCGGTCGGTGTAGGCCGAACCGCCGTCCACCACGCGGTTGAGGTCGACCCCGGCGCTGAACGCGCGACCGGCGCCGGTGACGACGAGCGCGGGGGCACCCGAGTGCTGCAGCTCGCCCAGGGCGTCGGTCAGCTCCCTGAGCAGCTCGACGTCGAGGGCGTTGACGCGCCCGGAGGAAATCGTCAGGACCCGGACCGCGCCGGCGGCTTCGATCTCGATCACGATGACACGATGACGACGGGGATGTCGGTGTTCTCATCGGTGTGATAGCTCGCGCACACCCGGTGGTAGCCATCGGCGATCTGCAGCGGGACACCCGCCGTGAAGTCGCCGCGCACCAGCAGAATCGGTGACAACGCCTGCCCCTTTTTGATCTTGGACAGATCCGCGGCGACGTGCGGGTTGTCGTCGGGAAGCAACCTCAGTTGCGCCGCCCGCAGGATGTCCTTGGCCTTCTTGTGGCTGACGACTCCGGACTTCAGCTTTTCGGCCAACTCGTTGGCGGTGCCGGGCTCGGCGAGCAAGGCGAGGTAGTCGGCCGCCGCCGGGAAGTCGTGCGCCTCAGGCTGTTCCAGCCATTTCACGCTCGCCATTGCGCGTCTCCCTTCGTGGGGCCGTGTCGAGGCAGCCTACCGGGTGGCCGTCGAAATTGGGATCGGTAGCGACGCGGCCGGTCTGTACTTGCGCCCATGACGACGCCACTGGGGCGGCGCATGAAGGAAGGAACTGCAGTGAAACGTCTTCTCGTGGGAGCGATTGGAACCCTCGGCGTCGCCTCTGCGCTGGTGGGTTGCTCGAGCGGCGGCCACTCAGCCAGCCCGGCGTCGAGCACGGCGCCCAGTGCCTCCACCGGCACCGGCACCAACGCGCAGGTCAAGGTCGGCGGCACCGACCTGCCCGGCCTGAACCCGTCCGCGGTGACCTGCGTCAGGACCGGCGGCAAGATCGACATCGGCAGCGGCACCACCAGTGGACCCCAGCAGGCGCTGGCCGTGGTGATGACCGACGCGAACCCCCCGGCGGTCGAGTCGCTCGCGCTCTTCGTCGACGGCAACGCCTTGTCGGTCAGCAACGGCATGGGCGCGAAGGTCGGCTCGGCCAACGTGTCGGTGGACGGCAAGACGTACACCATCACGGGACAGGCTCAGGGCGCCGACATGAAGAACCCGATGGCCGGGATGATCACCAAGGACTTCAGCATCAAGGTGACCTGCGGTTGATCGATCGAACGCCGAAGCGGCGGGCGTGCCCTCACTCAAACGCCCGCCGCTTCGGTTCCTCGCCACGGTCACGGCGGCGGACTTATGATGCAGCCGTGTCGATCCCCGGCGAATTGGAGAACGCCCGCCGGTTGGCGTTCGCCGCCGACGAGACCCGGGCGCGGGACCTGCTGCTGTCGCTGGTGCCGCGCATCGAGCGGGAAGACCGGGACGACCTGATGCTGGAAGCCCTGGCGCAGCTCGGTGAGATCTACCTGGCGCGCGGGGCGAATGACGGAGTGCGCGAGTCGATCCGGCGCATCCGCGACTGCCTGGCCGTCTATTCGGGCATCGCCGCCGGCACCATGCCGGAGGCGGCCGAACAGGTGCGGATGTCCGACGCCGAGGTGGCGCACATGATGGTGCGGTACTCGCAGCGGGCGCAGTTTTTGGAAACGGGCCTGGCCGCGGCCCTCGGCGATCACGAGGGCGCCGCGGCGGCGCTGGCCGCGTTGTCGGACACGGCTCCCCAGGGCGATTTTGCCGACCTCGCCGACGAGCACGGCTACCTGGTCACCCACGCGCAGATGCTCTGCGCCAGCGCGCTCTGCGACGACGACCTGCACGTGCAGTCGGTTCCGTTATGGGAGCAGGTGCTGGCCGCGCTGGAGGATCCGGATCGCCTGCGCAGCGACAGCCCGTTCGGCGACTATCTGCGGGTGGCGGCGGCCACCGAGTACGGCAGGTTCTGCGTCGAGACCGGTCGACTGGCCGAGGCCGAACCCTGGCTGCGCCGGGCGGGCGCCCGCGCACAAGCGAACGGCTGGGAACTGGCCACGGCCAGAACACAATTGGAACGCGCGGCGGCCTGCTGGGCATCGGCGGATCACGCCGGCACCGAGCAGCTGGTCTCGGAGGCCTACCCCGTCATCGCGCGCTACGACCGTGCGCACGACATCGCTCGGTGCTGGCTCTACATGGGCTTCACCCGGCTGGGGTCCGGGGCCCTCCAGGCGGCCGACGAGTGCTGGGAGCACGCCGAGCGGCACTGGCGCGAACTGGGAAAGCCGCTGTACCTGCACCGTATTCTGTTGCAACGCAGCTGGATCGCGATCTTTTGGAGTAAATTCGCCGACGCGGTCGAGCTGATCGCCCAGGCGCGGGAACTGCTCGACTCGTCGCCGCGCAGCAGTTGGCTGCAATACGCCCAGCTCGACAACCACCTCGGCACGGTGTGGCGCGCGGATGCGTTGGCGGACCTCGGCTTCGACAGCTCGGGCGATCCCGACGAGACGCTGGAGGAAACCGAGGCCCGGCAGGCCGAGGGCCTGGGCATCCTCAAGGGCGAGATCGGCACCCCGGAATACTGGCGCGGCATGAGCAAGCTGGAACGGGCCGCGGAGCTCAAGGTCCCGGCCGCGCTCGCGGTCGACTCGGTCCGGTATTCGATCGCCGACGCCGACGCGCGATCACGTTGGGCGACCAGCGTTTCGGCGCCCATCCTGGCCGGCGCCTTCGCCGTCGCGTGGGAGTGGGAGAACACCGAGCTGATCAGCGAGCTGGTCGAATATCACAGTGCCCGAGGAACTTTCGACATGGAACCGGAGCGAGCCAAGATCGGCGAGTGGGCGTCCACGGCCACCCCGCCGGTGCTCATCGAGGACAGCGAGGCGCTGGCCGCGGCCGGCCCGCCGGCGCTGGGTGGCCGGTCGCTCACGCGGCTGGGCCCGCTGCCGCCGCTGCAGATGCATCCGGATGCCGCACCGATCCTCAGCCACTACCGCGACCTGGCGTTGCAGCGCTATGGCCGCGAGGTCACCGCCGGCGAACCCGCCTGGTCCACCTGGCCATGAGTGACGCGGACCGGCCGACTCTCGTCCTGCGCTTCGCCGACGTCGGGATCGTCACGTACGGGAGCCTGCGGATCGTCGGGCAGCCGTCCAAAACGGTCAACTGGGTGATCGAAGACCCGATCCTGCTCGCGGCCCTGCAGGAACTGGCCGGCGCCCTACCGGAGCCCAACGGCACGGAAAGCCGTCGCGACGCCATCGAGCGGGCGCTGACGACGGGTCCCTTCGCGGCGCCGGACACCGAGTTGACGATGGCCTACATCCTCGGGGTGCTGCTCATCGGCGCGCCCGGCTGGCAGCTGCTGACGGAATGCGTGTCCACCCCGCGCGCGGTGTTATTCGTCTCGCCCAGCGCTCGGCTGGCTCGCGTGCCGTGGGGCCTGCTGGCCGTGCCGAAATCGGGGCCGAGCAAGGAAGAGCTCGTGCGCGCGCGCCAGGATGCCATCACCTCCAGCGGCCGGGTGGCCGCCCAGATCCCTTGGCAGCTCGACGATATCGGCGCCCGCACCGATGGGCATCGGCTGATGGAACTGGTCGACGTACTGATGGCGGTGCCGCCCAACATCGTGCACTCGCCACGGGCGCCGGCCGGCTGGGACGCCCGGCGGGACGGGCCCCCGGTGCTGGTCCTCGACCCCCGCGTGCCCGGGCAGCGCCCGGACTCCGAGCTCGGCTCGGTGCTCGGGAGACCCTCGGCGGCAACGCAATTGGCGCAACACTTCGCCGGGCTGATGCGCCGCCGACCGGTGCTGCCCGAAGTCGACGACGCCGTCGAGCTGTTCCGCCGTCAGGATGCCGACCGCGTCTGGCTGGCCAAGCAGCTGGCACAATCCCCGAGCCGGCTCATCTATGTCGGCCACGCCAGTGCGGCGCACGGCCAGGCCGACCGCGCGGCGCTGCACCTGGCCTGCACGGCGGAGGTTCCGGGGGACGCCGAGCCCATCGGCGATCATCGCCCGCTGACGGCATCGGACCTGATGTCCTTGCAATTGCCCATCCCCCCACGGGTCGCCCTGCTGGCCTGCGGGTCGGGCGGCGACTATCAGTTCGATGAGGCGACCGGCCTGGTGGCGGCGATGGTCCTGGGCGGCGCCGAGCTGGTGAGCGCCACCTTGTGGTCACTGCCCACGTCCGCGGCCTATCGACGGTTCGCCGCCGCGGACGGAGCCGACCCGATGACCGATGTCGTTGTCGCCGTGGATGAGGCGCACGACGGCGCCGACGCGGGGTGCGCGGTGAACCGTTGGCAGCGCGCGCAGATGCGCCGCTGGCGTGACGGCGTCCGCACCGCCAGCCCGCTCTATTGGGCCGCCATGGTCAGTTTCGCGGTGGACGGCGCGCGATAGCGCACTCAGATCGACGCCAGCCAGGACGCGTTCACGGCCACCACATCGTCGGGCAGCGAAAGCTCCTCGCGGGCAGCGGGATCGAACGCCACCAGGACGACGAGGCCGGGCCGCAGCATCGACACGTCGGCATCGCCGTCACAGCGGGCCAGTTTCCCGATGAATGTCTCGCCGGACACCGCCACGACCTCGATGAAAACCTGGCGCTCGTCGCCGACGGTGCGCACGGTGCCGACTCCGACGGTGGGCCCCGCGGTGTTGCGGCGCGGAGCGAACGGGATCCGCACGACGCCCGACAGCAGCATGATCAGCTTCCTCATGCCACCAGGTTGGAACGCCCAAACGGCTACCGAACCCAACTTTTCGGCTACGGATATTTTCGGAGAGCCCCTATCCTGTCGGAATGAGCGCGGATTCGCAGGTTGCGATGGTCGTCGCCGCGGGCCACCCACGCCGGTCGGTGATCGAGGCCGCGTGGCGCGCGATCGGCCCCGGCGTCGAGGTGCTCAGCAGTGACGACGGCGGACCCTTGAGCCGGACCGTCAAGCGCATCATCGACCCCCTGGTGCTCCGGCTGCGATCCAACCCGCAGTATTCGGCCCCCGTCGTCGCACCGGAAACCGCAGCGGCCATGCACGAGCTCATCATCGGCAACGCGCGCGAATTACGTTCCGCCGCAGCATGGTTCGATACTCTCAAGCTCGAGCGCCGCCGGCAGCGCATCCGCACCGGCAACGCCCAGGAATTGTACTTCCCGGTGTGCTTCGAGCTCGCCGTGACGAAAGGCCCACCGGCGCCGCAGGATAGCGAGACGGCGGCCGCGGTGCTCAACGACATTCACCAGGGCCGCGACCGCACCGCGATCGAGGTGCTGCACCAATACGTGGCGGGCCCGGATGTGGTGGCCGGGCTGGCCGCCCAGCTCGACCGCAGCTGGCGCGACGTGCGGGCCCCGGAAGCGGCGACGGGCGCCGCTGCGTTTTTTGCCGAGCTGGGCACGGTGCTGGGGCCGGCCGACAGCCACCGCGCCGCGGCGGCCCGGCAGCGGGTCTGGTCGGCCGTGATCGCCGACGCCACACCGTACGACCTCGGGGCCCTGGCCCGGGTCGAGGCGGCCGAGCTGCCGTGGTCGATCGTCGAGCTGGGCTTGAGTTCGGTCCAGCCACAACGGCAGCCGCCGATCGCGGGCGGCTCCGACAGCGATCGTCCGCTGGATCGCACGGTGGTGGACCGGGTGCGCGCCACGCTGCGGCGCGCGCTGGACCGCGACGCGCTGCCCGACATCCCGCTGCTGTGCGAGGAGGAGGTCGACCGGGCCGCGGCGCCCTGGGGCCTGTTGTCCGAGGACAAGCAGGCAACCCTGGTAGCCGGCATCGAGATCGCCGTCCAGCTGGCGCCGCTGGACCCCTCGGTCTCCAGCCGCTACGCGCTGGCGGCCCAGATCCAGGCCCGCCTGCGCAAGGAGGCCTACGTGCTGCACGCCCGGCGCTACCTCGCCGAGGGCGGCCCGATCCATCCGCGCCAACGGCAGGTGGTCGACGACCTCGCGGCCTACGCCCAGCCCTACCTGAGCCGGCTGTGGGCGCGGCTGCACGGGCGCGACGTGTGGCAGGAGCCGTGCGACGACGTCGACGAGGTGCGGTCCCTGCTGGAGGGGGTCGCGCGGTCGGTGAGCCTCGACCACCGGCAACGCATCAAGGCGATGCTGGAATTGCAGGTGGCCGGATGAGACTGGTCGCCGAGTCCGGGCTGTGGAGCACCGGTCCCGTCACCGCGGATTCGCCGCTGGCCGCGGTGCTGGAGGTCAGCGGCGGCGTGCTGTCGTGGACGATCGACGACCCACCCGACGACGGGTCGGCCCGCATCACCTTCACCGATTTGTCACGCGCCGACTGGCTTTGGCGGGTCCTGGGCGAGGCCGGGCACGATATCGACCCCGGCGAGCTCGATGGTGTGCGGCTCGTCGGACGCGTAAGCGAGCGCGGACACCGTCG
>NZ_LZKE01000137.1:0-24322 GCF_001672675.1 Mycobacterium sp. E2327 | reverse complement strand
CTACTCCCCGGCCCGCGCGCCGTGGAGCGGAACCTGCTGGACACGTTCAATGCCTACTCACTGACGTTTACCGGCCCCGCCGCTGCCGCCGGCCCCGCCGGCGCCACCCGTGCCGACCAGCCCCGCGGGCCCGCCAGGTCCGCCGGCGTTACCGGCCGCCCCGGAACCGCCGGCCCCGCCGGAACCGAGCAACCACCCGCCGGGCCCGCCGGCGCCGCTGGTCCCGGGGGCGGCGTTGGCGCCGTTGCCGATCAGCGGCCGGCCGGTAAACGTCAGTGAGTAGGCATTGAACGTGTCCAGCAGGTTCCGCTCCACGGCCCGCAGGCCGGGTGGCTGGTGGGGACCGGCGGGACCGGCGGGACCGGCGGCTTCGCGACGTCCGGCGCCGGCGGCACCGGTGGGATCGGCGGGGCCGGTGGGTTGTTCGGCGCCGGCGGGCCCGGCGGGATCGGCGGGTTTTCGGCGACCGGGACCGGCGGAGTCGGTGGGACCGGCGGGGCCGGTGGGCTGCTCGGCGGGCTGTTCGGCGCCGGCGGCGGCGCCGGCGGGGTCGGCGGAGCCGGGGACATCGGCGGTGCGGGCGGTGCCGGCGGAGCCGGCGGCATGCTGGTCGGTGCCGGTGGCGCCGGCGGCACTGGCGGGTTGGGTGCCACCGGGGCCGGCGGGGCCGGTGGACCCGGCGGCGCCGGCGCCTTGCTGGTGGGGAACGGCGGTCCCGGCGGTGTCGGCGGCACCGGCTTCGGCGGCGACGGCGGGGCCGGCGGTACCGGCGGCCACTCCGGCTGGCTGCTCGGCGCCGCCGGCTCGGGCGGCGCCGGCGGCAACAACTTCGGCAGCGGCACCGGCGGCCACGGCGGGGCCGGCGGTGACGCCGGCGTGATCGGCTTCGGCGGGATTGGTGGGGCTGGCGGGTTCGCGTCGGCCGGGGCGGGCGGCGCTGGAGGGGCCGGCGGTGCCGGCGCTCTGCTGGCCGGCGACGGCGGTGCCGGTGGTGCAGGCGCCCAGGGCGCCACCGGTTTTGCCGGCGGGATCGGCGGGGCCGGGGGCCGGGCGGTGCTGCTCGGCATCGGCGGGTCCGGCGGGACCGGCGGGCTCGGCGCACCCGCCGGCGGCAACGGCGCCACCGGCGCCAACGGGGTGTTGATGCCGGCTGCGGTGCTCAACGTGATCAACGCGCCCAGCGTGGCCCTGACCGGGCGTGCGCTGATCGGCAACGGCATCCCCGGCGCCGCGGGCAGCGGGGCCAGCGGGACCCCCGGCGGATGGTTGCTCGGCGACGGCGGGGCCGGCGGCTCCGGCGCGAACGGCCTGCCGGGCGGGGCGGGCGGGCCCGCCGGGCTGTTGGGCAGCGGTGGGGTCGGCGGGGCCGGCGGGTTCGGGGCGTCCGGGCCTGGCCGCGCCGGCGGCATGGGCGGACATGGCGGTTGGCTGTTCGGTAACGGCGGTCTCGGCGGGGCCGGCGGAGTCGGCGCCGCCTCTGGGCCCGACGGCGACGGCGGCAGCGGCGGGGCCGGCGGGGCTGGCGGGTTGTTGGGCTCCGGCGGGGTCGGCGGCCCCGGCGGATTAACCGGTCAGTTGAGCAGCAGTCTGCGACCCGGCGCCGGCGGAGCCGGCGGGCATAGTGGGCCGCTCGGTGGGCTGTTCGGCGCCGGCGGCGGCGACGGCGGGGTCGGCGGATCGTCCATCAACTCGGCCGGCGGGGCCGGCGGGCCCGGCGGCAGCGGCGGCTCGCTGTTCGGTCCCGGCGGGGGCGGCGGCGACGGCGGCTCCAGCTTGTCCAACGCCGGCGGAGCCGGCGGGTCCGGCGGGGCAGGCGGCGCGCTCTCGGGCACCGGCGGGTCTGGTGGGGCCGGCGGATCCAGCGTTAACGGTGCCGGTGGCGCCGGCGGAGTCGGCGCCACCGCGGGCTGGGTGGGCTCCGGCGGTGCCGGTGGCGCCGGCGGCACGTCGGGAGCAACCGCCGGAACCCATTCCGGCGGCCTAGGCGGGGCCGGTGGCGGCGCCGGATTCGTGGGCTCCGGCGGGGCCGGTGGGCCCGGCGGATTCGCCGCGACGGGCCCCGGCGGGGACGGCGGCCACGGCGGGAATGGCGGATCGCTGGTGGGCAACGGCGGTCCCGGCGCGGCCGGCGCGGACGTCGCCCCGACTTCGACTTTCAGCGGCGGAAGCGGCGGGGGCGGCGGCAGTTCCTTCCTGGTCGGCGTCGGCGGCAACGGTGGCAATGGCGGCAACGCCGGCGCCGGGCTGTTGGGCGGACCCGGCACCGTGGGGGCCGGCGGGACATTGCTTGGCCGCAACGGGATCCCCGGGTTACCGATGAGCCCGAACCTGTTGGTCAACCCCGGCTTCGAAACGGCCGACCCCTCCGGGTCGGGCTACAGCGGCGTGACTATTCCGGGCTGGACGGTGAGCGGTACGCCGACGATCATCGCCTACGGCACCCCGCGCGGTTACCCGGGACCGTTCTCCATCCCCGATCTCCCCGGTTTCCTGGGCTTCCCCGGCACCGCGCCTCCGGGCGGCGGCAGCAATTTCGCCGGCGGCGGACCCGTGGCGACGTCGACTATGAGCCAAATCGTCGACCTGAGCGCCGCAGCCGGCAAGATCAACACCGGCACAACGCCGTACACGTTGAGTGGCATGCTCGGCGGCTACCTGGGCGACGCGTCCTCGACCTCACTGAAGGTCACCTTCCTCAACAACAGCGGGGCCGTTCTGGGCACGGGCACGACCACGTCGGTCACGTCGCTGGATCGCTTGGGAATCACCGGCTTCCAGTCACGCGACGTCTCCGGGACGATCCCGGTGGGCACCACCAAGGCCGTGGTGACCGCGACCTTCGCCGACCACAACCCCGTCCTGGGCAACTACAACAACGCCTTCGCCGACAATCTGTCGTTCACCGTCGGCGATCCGAACCTCGCCAAGCCGACCCTCACCGTACCGACGTCCAACGTCGGCCACCTAGATCACGTGTTCCTGATCTACATGGAGAACCACGGCGTGGGCGACATCCTGGGCAGCCCTAATGCGCCGTACATCAACGCCCTGATCAACACTTACGGATACGCGAACAACTATTACGCGCTCGGCCACCCCAGCGATCCCAACTACTTCCGGATCCTGGGCGGAACGGACTACGGCATCGACGTCAACCCGCCGCCGAACGTCATCTACGGAAACAACAACCTCATGGCGAAGATGGATGCTTCGGGCGTCAGCTGGGCCGGCTACGCGCAGAGCATGCCCGCCCCCGGCACCATCGTCGACTCGGGTGACTACGCCGTCGACCAACTACCGTTCGCGATGTTCAACTACGTCTATGCCAACCCCAACCCGAACTACCTGACAACCCACCTGCTCCCGCTGGGGAATTTGAGCCACGATCTGCAAACCCCAAGCACCGCACCGAAATTCACGTGGATAGCCGCCAACGAGTCGAACAACATGGAAGGCCCAGTCAGCACTCCGACCGGCGCGCTGAACTTCGTGGGCAGCCAGCTCACGACGCACCAATACAACATCGCCGCCGGCGACCAGTTCGTCCAGCAACAGGTGTCCACCATTATGGGCTCGAACACGTGGACCGACCCGACGCAGCACGACGCGATCATCATCACGTTCGACGAGGACTACAACAACCTGTCGCTGGGCATCGGCAACCAGGGCAACAACGTCCCGATGATCGTCATCCCGAACGCGGGCGCCGTGAACGCCGCGACCGGGGCGATGCAATCCGGCCACTTCGTCGCCACCACCCACTACGACCAGTACAGCCTGATGGCCACCATCGAAGACGCGTTGAGTCCGTCGCCGGGAGCTCTGGGACCGCTGACCGCCAACGACATGTACGCCCAACCCATGAACGAATTCTGGAAGTAGCGGCCGACCCCGACCGGACGGAGAAGTCCTGGCCTCCGGAGTGTCAGACTGCCGAGGACTGGGCACTCCACCTCTGAGCGCTGGTCCGCATCTCAGAAACACGTGGAAGGTGCATGATGCCGCACATAGTGATGACCGTATCGGGAACCGGTGTCGACATGTGGAACACCACGCCACCGCAACCCGCCGGAGTAGCTTCCGCCCTGGCGGCTGCGTTTCCGGACCTGTTCTACTGGCAGCCCGTCGGTAACTATCCGGCCAGCGTGTTCCCCATGGGTCCGAGCGTGGACGCCGGCGTCGCCGAGCTGAATAGGCTTTGCACACAAATCAATCCACCACCCGGAGTCCCGTCCTATCCGGAGAACTCCATCATCCTGCTTGGGTACTCACAGGGCGCTATCGTCGTCTGCCAATTCCTGCACACGATCGCGTGGCTAAACCCCCAGATCGCGAACCGCATTGTTGCGGTTGGTGTTTGGGGGAACCCTCTCAGGCTGCCGGGATTCGCCTCAGGCAACCAGTTCGCAGGATGGCCGATGCCGGCCAACGTCGATGGCGTTGTCACTGGCGGGGTTGCGGGTCCGGCGTGCATGATGCCGGCGGACGTCGCACCACACCTTCTCACGCCGGTCACGCATTTCTGGGGCGACTTCGTCAACACCATCGGTATCGGCAACGATATTTACGCGGACGCACCCGTCGGCCCCAACCCATGGACGGCTGAGGCCGGTCCGGGAGTCATCGAGACGCAAATCTACAACATCGTCCAAAACGCAAACAGTCCAAACATTTTCGCGATCCTGCGCGACGCGTTAAAACTGGTGAACCCAACCACTTCGGTTGAAGAAATCATCTCCATAACCGAGGCGATCTACAACGGCGGAATGTTCTTGGCGGCCGGTCCGAATGCGTCCCACTACACCTACGACACCGCACCGATCTATAACTTCATAGCCTTGGCGGGCCAAGAGACGCAGCCGTTTTCCACCAGCCAGATTTGACGAGGTGCTCCCCCGAACTTCGCTTCGGTAGAATTCGGGGGAAACCAGCCACGAGAGGGAGCATGCGATCAGTCGCGTTGGCCGCCGCCATTGCCGGGGTGTTCGGCTTCCTCGCGCCGTCTGATCCACCCGCACCGCCCACAAGGCTTGCCGATCACACCATCCCACTGGCTCCTCCCGCCGACCCCGGCGACGGTTCCCTGCCAAACGGGGGCCAACTGACGCCGTTCGACGTCCAATATTCGGCAATCGCGCGCCTCGACCCAGCGTTGTTGAAAGCAATCCAGGGCGCCGCCACCGCGGCCGCTGCGGACGGTGTAACCATGACCATCACCTCGGGCTGGCGGTCGCCGGAGTTTCAACAGCGGCTGCTGGACAATGCCGTGCAGACCTACGGCAGCCTCGCCGCGGCGCGGCAATACGTGCAGACCCCGGCGATGTCCAAGCACGTCACCGGCGAGGCCGTCGACGTCGGGGGTGCGGGCGCCGACGAGTGGCTGATCGCCAACGGGTCACGCTTCGGGCTGTGCCGGATCTACGCCAACGAGCTGTGGCACTTCGAACTGGCGACGGACGCGGCGGGGAACTGCCCGGCGCTACTTCCCAACGCGGCCGGCTAGTCTCTAGATCGGCCAGCCGGACAAGCACATTCGCTAGATGCCCTTGTCTACCCTGGGATCGGGAATGGAGGATGACGACATCGTAAAGGCGGCGGCATACGGAGTCCGACAACGCCAGCGATTCGACCAACAGAACTCACGCACACAGCACGACTGAATTCGGCGTCTTTCTCGATGCGATTGGCGCTGCGCGGCGTTGAATTGAGAACCAGATCAGGTCAGTTGCCGATGGGCGGCTTGGGTTGACCCATCACCGGAGGATACGGACCCTCGCCAGCTTCTGGAACAACTGGCGCATCGTCCCCGGCTCGGTCGTCGGTAGTGTCGTCGTCGGCAGTGTCGTCGTCCTCACCGCGTCGGGTCATCGGCGTCTCCTTCCCTGATGATGTGTATCCCATACCCACGGTCGATGGACGGGACCACACATGAATGGTTCGACTTTTTAGTGAGAAGCAAACGGCGCCAATCGTTTCGCCAGATACGGCGCCGTGCGGCTGTTTTTCGCACGTGCCACCTTCGTAGGCGGCCCCGCCGCAACGACTCGACCGCCGTCGCTGCCGGCTCCCGGCCCTAGATCGATCACCCAGTCCGCGTCCGCGACCATCCGCATGTCATGTTCGGCCACCACCACCGTGTTGCCCGCATCGACCAGGCGGTGCAGTTGGCGATCGAGCAGATCCACGTCGGCGGGATGAAGCCCGGTGGTCGGCTCGTCGAGGACATAGAGCGTATGCCCTCGGCGCGGCCTCTGGAGTTCGGAGGTGAGCTTGATCCGCTGCGCCTCGCCGCCTGACAGTTCGGTCGCCGGCTGTCCGAGACGGAGATATCCCAGTCCGACCTCTCGCAACGTGGTCAGGCTCCGGGCCGCCTTTGTAACGTCGGCAAGAAAGTCTGAGGCCTCGTCGACGGTCATCGCGAGCACGTCGGCGATCGTGCGATCGCGGTAGCGCACCTCGAGTGTCTCGTCGGAGTAACGCGCTCCATGACACGCCGGGCAGGTCGCGTATGTGCCTGGCAGAAACAGCAATTCGACCGAGACGAAACCCTCCCCCTGACAGGTGGGGCAGCGCCCTTCGGGCACGTTGAACGAGAACCGGCCCGCTGCCCAACCGCGGCGACGCGCCTTCGAAGTGGCGGCGAATTCGTGGCGCACGGCGTCGAACAAGCCGGTGTACGTCGCCAGCGTCGAGCGCGGCGTGCGTCCGATCGGGCGCTGGTCAACGGATACCAGCCGATTGATCTTCTCGATACCTTCCGCCGTCACGCCGAGGCTGGCGTCGTGATCAAGATCGACGATCTCAGTGTCACTTTCGTCGCCGTCGGCGTCGGCCGGCTCGACGGCACGTCCGGTGCCGAGATGGCTGTTCACGACGTCGCCGAGGACCTTGACGACGAGCGTTGACTTGCCCGAGCCGGACACTCCGGTGACCGCGGTGTACACACCGAGTGGCAGGTCCACGTCGAGGTCTCGCAAATTGTGAAAGCAGATCCCGCGCAACCGCAGCCGCCCGGACGGCGTGCGGGATTGACGAGAGGGCGGTCTAGCCTCCTCGAAAAGATACTTGCGAGTGACCGATCCCTCGGTGTCGGCGAGACCCGGCACCGGCCCGCTGTAGAGCACGCTCCCGCCCAGCTCTCCCGCCCCCGGTCCGACGTCGACGATCCAATCGGCGCGGCGTACCACGTCCATGTCGTGCTCGACCACGAATAACGAATTGCCCGCGCGCCGAAGGCGATCGAGCACATCGAGCAGCGGTTCGGCGTCCGCGGGGTGCAATCCCGCCGACGGCTCGTCGAGTACATAGAGCACCCCGAACAAACCGGCGCGCAATTGGGTGGCCAGCCGCAACCGCTGCAACTCGCCGGGTGACACCGTCGGCGTGCGACGACTCAGCGTGAGGTAGCCGAGGCCGAGATCGATGAGTACCTGCAGGCGCGCGACGAGGTCGGCGGCGATCATCGTCGCCACTTCCGTCAACTCACCGGATTCCGTTGACTCGTACGCGGCGGCGGCATCGGTCCGAGAAGCCGTCGGGCGCAATGCGTCAGCGAGGTCGGCCAACGGCATCCCCGCGTAGTCGGCGATGGTGCGCCCCGCGAATGTCACCCTCAGCGCCTCCGGCCGCAGCCCGGAACCGTCGCATACTGGGCATTCGACGCTGTCGACGAATTGCAGTACGCGGCGGCGCATCATCGCGCTATGAGAGTTGGCCAGCGTGTGGCGGACGTGACGTTCGGCGCTGGAGAACGTCCCGTTGTAGTAATAATCGGCTTGCACGGGGTGCTGGCTCGGATCGATTTCGACTGTCGGCTGCTCATCGGTGAACAGGATCCAATTGCGTTGGCGCTTAGGGAGTTTTCGCCATGGCTTGTCGATGTCGTAGCCCAGCGTGACCAGGATGTCGCGTAGGTTTTGTCCCTGCCACGCGCCCGGCCATGCGGCAACCGCGCCTTCGCGGATGGTCAGCGAAGGGTCGGGTACCAGTGTCTCTTCGGTCACCCGATGGATTCGTCCCAACCCGTGGCATTCGGGGCACGCCCCGACGGCGGTGTTCGGGGAGAACGCGTCGGAGTCGAGTCGTTCGCTGGCACCCGGCGGGTAGGTTCCGGCGCGGGAGAACAGCATCCTCAGCAGGTTCGACAGGGTGGTGACGGTGCCGACGGTCGACCGCGACGTCGCCGAACCCCGTCGCTGCTGCAATGCGACGGCGGGAGGTAGCCCGGTAATGTCGTCTACCTTCGGCGCGCCGGCTGGCAGTAGCAGGCGACGCGCGTACGGGGCGACCGACTCGAAGTAGCGACGCTGAGCTTCGGCATAGATGGTCCCGAAGGCCAACGACGATTTGCCGGACCCGGAGATCCCGGTGAACGCGACCAGGGCGTCACGCGGCGCTACGACGTCGACACCCCGTAGATTGTGGACCCGCGTCCCGTAAACGCGCACGCACGAGTCGATTTCGTCCGTGCCTCGATCGGACATTTCTGTCATTGTGCTGAGACGAATACCCGCGCTGCAGCCGCGCAAGCATGAAGTTTGCTGCTCGATCTCGCAGCGCGCTTACGGGCACCGATGGAATGGAACCTCATCCGTCAAGTCGGCCAAGACTACGGTGCTTCTCTACTTCTTGATGGAGACCCGTCTGCGTAGGGGCGACGCCAGTGCCGCCGCGGCCGCGCCGGTCAGTGCCGCCGCCGAGGGCTTCGGTGACCAGCGCAAGGCGGACACGGCCCAGCCGAGCGGCTTGTCGAGCTGCGGATCCGAGCCATTGTGGTTCGTGACCGTCTGCGATTGATCCGTCGACTCGGCGAAGATGTCGAGGGTCGCCGGGAGAAACGCCCTCATGTCCTGGGGCCCCCGACTGGTGAGGAGGTTGCGGTCACGCACGACCTCGCGGTCAAGCCAGGTGGCGCCGGCGTTCACCAAGTCGTCGCGGATGCCCGGCCACGAGGTCAGGGTGCGCCCAGTGAGCAACCCTGACGACGCGAGCACCCACGGACCGTGACACAACGTGGCGATTGGCTTGCCAGCGTGGTCGAACGCGCGGACAAAGTCCCGGGCCTCGGCCGACTGCCGCAGCAGATCGGGGTTGATGAAGCCCCCCGGAAGCAGCAGTCCGTCGTAGGCGCCCGGGTCGGCATCGGTGACGACCTTGTCCACGCCGACCCGGCTGGCCGGCATATGCAAATTCACTCCGCGGATGCGGCCGCGGCGCAGCGACACGATATCCACCTTGGCGCCGGCCAATTGCAATGCACGCAAGGGAATTACCAGCTCCACCTTCTCGAAGCCGTCGGCTGCCAACGCTGCGATTTTTCGCCCGGAAAGGCGTCGTGCCTGTGACATCAGGCTCTCCTGTCGGTTATGGCGCTTGAAGCGCCGGTTTACCTTGCTCGTGTCGGCTGGCTGCTCAACCGACCCGCGGACGCGCCCGCTCGCGTGGGCGACGCGGCCCTCAACGCGCCTGTCCTGCTACGGCCGGACCGACCCGCGGGCGCCGCCACAATTCCCAGACCAACCGGCAAACCCCGATGCCGGCGAGCAGGCCGAGCGCCGCGAGGGCGGGCATGTGCAACAACGCGGGCAGGGCCGCCGCCGCGGCTGCTCCGGTAACGGCGCGGTCGGCTGGGGCCTGCCGGTGGTCACGCCATCGGTAGGCGACGTCGGCGAAGTAGAACAGTGCCATCCCGCCGGCCAGCGCAATCGCGGACAGCAACGGCAGGGAGACGGTGGCGTGCTCGATAGCGGCGTGCGCTCCGACGGCGAACAGCATGATGCCGGCGACCAGGGGTAGATGTAGGTAGCTGTAGGCATCACGGGCAAGATGGGCCCGTTCTGTACCGGTGGCCTGCTCCAGCCGCTGCCGCGCTCCGGACGTCAGACCGAAGTAGGTCCACCAAAAGGTTGCCATGATGGCCACACCCAGCACCAGAGCAGCGATGACCTCCGATCGCCCGAGATCCCTTGCGGCTCCGCCCAATTCCACTACCACCTCACCGAGCGCGATGATGATGATCGAGCCGTGGCGCGAGACGAAGTAGGACGGTGAAACGCGGAATCCGCCGAGGCCGAGCACGGCCGGTGCGCCGTAGTCAATCACCGCCGCGGCTACCCATAGCAGTTCGCGGCCGGGCGAGTCAACGAAGGCGGCGGCCACAATGCACGCTGGGGCGGCGACGAACGCCGGCGCTATTCGGCGGGTGCCCCGCCGCAATGCGGCATCCTCGTGCGAGGAAAGGGCGACGAACTTCACCACGTGGATCAACCGAACCACCAGTAAGCCGATCGCGAAGACCAACGCGCCCGATGCAAACGCTGTGGGAAGCGCTGCTGCGGCGACCAACATCGCGGCCATCGCAGCCATGACTACCGCTTCATGCCACACGTTGGCCGTGTCGAATGTGTTGATGAGCCAGGTGTAACCCACCCACGCCCACCACACCGCGAGCAGCGCCAGCGCGGCCCGGCCGATACCCCTCGGGGAGAGATCGTGCAGCACGAGTTGCGTGACCTGGGACATGGCGAAGGTGAACACCAAATCAAAAAACAGCTCGAGGTTGCCCTCGGAGCGTGGGCCCGCGTGCCGATCCGAGTTTCGTTCGTCGTCGCCCATGGCATCACCCCCCCTTCGTGCGTCAACGCGCCGCAAGCAATGACGAATCGGCGGGCGCACGGATGCACCCCGAGCCGCGCCGCACACACCGCTCAGCGCCACCACAGGGAGTAACCCGAAACATCCGGGTCAATCGGAGAATCCGCCAGCTGTCACCGATTCGTTCTGCAGCATGTCCGACGCGTGCTGAGGCGCGGTCAGTCGCTCAGACACGTCATACCCGGTAGTCGGCTAAAGCCCTTCGTTGCATCCTTAGCGGATTGACATGTGCGCAATAAGTGGAGATAAAGTTATGAAAATCTTGCTTTTCACTACCATATGTCCGTATCGCGCTACAGTTCAGGTATGTGAGTAACCACCGAACGGGCCAGGGGATGGGTCCGCAGGGGATGAGCCTCGGGAGGTAACGGTGTCGTTTCTGATCGCAGCGCCGCAGATAATTGAGGATGCCGCAACGGATTTGGCGAATATTCGTTCGGCGATCGGTTCGGCCCACAGCGCGGCCGCGGCCGCGACAACGGGTGTACTGCCTGCGGCCGCCGACGAGATATCGGACCGGATCGCTGCTCTGTTTTCCCAATATGGGGCGGGGTTCCAACAGCTCAGCACGCAGGCGGAGGCATTTCACGAGCAGTTTGTGCAGGCTCTGACCGCGGGCGCTAACACGTATGCGGCGGCCGAGGCCAACGTCGTCCCGACCCTGGCGACTGCGCTGAATGCGCCCGCCCAGGCATTGTCGGCGGGGAATGGTGAAGGGCTGGCGGCAAGTTTGCGCGCCGGACTGCCCGCGCTGGAGGCCGACCTTAGCGGCGGGCTTTCCGGGCTGGGCGCCCAAGTGAATACTGCGCTGTCGGGCAGTTTTGGTGGTGGGCTATCCGCGCTTCCTGGGCTGGTGCTGAATGGAATACCTGCGCCTACTCAGGCATCGTTGGTGGCTGCCGCACATGCGCCAGTCAACGTGTTGGAGCAATTCGCGCAGGGCCAGATCGGCTTTAACACAACATTAGTCAACGGTGAGTTCGGCTTAAACGCCTCCCTGGTGGCCAATGAGATGGGGATAGAGCAGGCTGTCTTCGGCAGCAATAACGCGTTGAACGGCGCGGTCAACAACGTTTTCAACTTCTGCAACATGATGGTGGGCACCGGTGAGCAGACCGTCAACAGTCTGCTGGGTGCCCAGGTACCTGCGAACATCAACCTGACTACCAGCCTGTTGGTTGGTAGCCCGGCTGTTGGCGGCGGCGAGGTCGGTGGCCTGTTGGGTGCCCTCGATCAGGGACTGATGTTCAACCTCAATATGGGCGGCTTGGTCACCGGCGCCATGACCGGCAATGGGGCGATGCAGGCGGCCTTCAGTACGGTTATCAACGGGACGCCGTTGCAGGCGATGCTGACGGGGCTTCCGGTGTCGGCGCAGGCGTGGTCGGCGACCTCGCCGGTCGGTATGTTCCAGCAATTTATGCAAGCCCAGATCGGCTTCACCAACAACCTGGTCCACAGTGAATTGGCATTCAACCATTCGCTGATCGCCAACGAGATGGGCTTGGAGCAGGCCGTCTTTGGCACCAACCATGCGCTCAACGGCGTGGTCAACGACGTCTACAACTTCTGGAATCTGATGCTGGGTACCGGTGAGCAGACTGCCAATAGTCTCGTGGGTGCGCAGGTCCCGGCGAACTTCACCGCCAGCCTTCTGGTCGGTGACTCCTACCAAGTCATTGGCGGCGGTCAGGTCGGCGGTCTGCTGGGCGCATTGGACCAGAAAGTGTTGTTCGACCTCAACGTGCTGGGCTTCCCGGGTCTCACACCGCCGCCACCGCCGCCGCCGCAACACTGCCCGCCTCCGCCTCCCTGTCCGCCTCCGCCCTGTCCGCCTCCGCCCTGTCCGCCTCCGCCCTGTCCGCCTCCGCCCTGTGATTGAGGCAGGCGGCACGAACTCCCGTCGTGGTGAACGCTGCGCTGACACCCCAAAAGGCGAATGCCTCCCCGCTAACGTGGACGCCGGGACACGACATCGGCCGATGCGACCGGTCACCGCCATTACGGCCTATACCTCTGCTCAGCCACGCTCAACTCCCTCATCCAGGAAGTGTCAACGATCAGCCGAAGTAACTGTCACGCATCAGCCGAAACACTGTGAGGCATCACCCAAAGACGAAATGTCAAACATCAGCCGAGGTCATGCAGGATTTGTGGGGCGGGTGGGGCTCGAACCCGCGACCAACGGATTATGAGTCCCTAGCCAACGCTCACCCGACCAGGCGAAATAGTCCGCTACGGCGCATCAAATCGCCTGCAAGGCAACGAATCTGCCCGTTGCCAGTACGGTTCCGGTACGGCTTCGGTACGGCTAGGAATCGCCCCCGGTCGCCGGGGTGACGCCGGGGTGAGATGCGGCCGGGGGGTGTTGGCCAGAGAGACGTCGCTGATACGCGAACCGCTGCAGTTTTTGAACATCGGATGAGCACGAACATGTCAGATCGTGCCCGTAGAACGTAGCCGCTCAATTCCGGCCGCGTCGTAGCCCGCCAAGCGGGTGAGCACCTCTTCCGTATGCTGCCCAACGTGCGGCGCTCCCGGCGGTGCGAATCTGTCGTCGGATTTGGTCTTGATGCACGTGCCCACCATTCTCTTCGAGGTCCCGTCAGGCTGTGCTTGCTCATAGACAAGTCGGCGAGCCTGCGTGTGGTCGTCGTCGAATAGATCGGCGCCCAAAAACGCTGGCGCACCCGCGATATCGGTCGTGATAAAGAAGTCGGTCCACTCCCTGCGAGTGCGGGACTTGAACATTGCCGTTAACTCCCCGCGCAGCCGGGCCTCTGCCTCGACATCCTTCCCCGGCTTCCGGCGCCCAGGTTCATAGAGATCCATCCTGTCGAGCGACTCGCAGAATCTCAGCCAGAACTTGTCCTCTAGGGCGTTGAACACCACGTAGTTGCCGTCGCGCGTTTCGTAGTACTGGTAGCGAAGCGAAGCGCGGATTCCCTCACCGTAGGAGGGTTGGCCGTTTGCTAACGCCGTGAGGTGCTGAAAGTTCCAGTTGATCGCCGCATCGACCTGCGCTACTTCGACGTACTGCGGCTTGCCGTCGCGTCCGGCGGCGTGCAACGCGGCGAGTACGCCCATCGCTGCGTACAGCGGCCCCGCCAGAACACCTGTCGTCCCTGTCGCCGCCCCCGAAAGACGTGGCGTTCCATCCGCATCGATGATCGGCGGGCTCAAGCCGGCGAAACAGTCGAAGGAAAGCCCGTGTGTGGCTAATCGGGTGTAGGGCCCATAGCTGCCCATGCCGTTGAGGACGCAGTACACAACTGTCGGGTTGACTGCGACGATGTCGTTGTAGCTGAAGCCGAGCCGGTGCGCGGTTCCGTAGCGTAGACCTTCAATCACCACCGCCGATGTCGCGGCCAGGCGGCGAAACGCCTCTTGACCCTCAGGCGTTTTCAGGTTTATCGCCACACTCTTTTTGCCGCGATTCCAGTGCGAGTCTTGCAGTTCGCCGCCGGAAACCGCCGCACCGCGGAAACCGCCGCCGCCAGGCGGCTCCACCTTGATCACCTCTGCGCCGAGGTCAGCCAGGTGCCCGCCCAGTGCATCCGCGGAGAAGAGGGACACCTCGAGGACTCGTACATCTTTGAGAAGTTCCATCACGCGACCTTTCCAACCCCAAGTCCCGACGCGGATCCGCGCCACGTCGTCGAAGGTGCAGTGCCCCGCTACATCATGGTGATCGATTTAAGCTCGGTGTATTCCTCGAAGCCCCAACGCCCCTGCTCTCGGCCAAGACCACTTTGCTTGAAGCCACCGAAAGGCCCCCCGCCGTTGAACATGCCGCGCGCCGGCAGAGACCAGCCGGGGCCCTGCCCTCCCCCTGGATTGGCTCCGAGATCGACACCGGGTGCGGCAGTCTGCACCATGATGGTGCCGGTTCTGACCTGCCTGGCGACGTTGAATCCCTTTGCGGCGTTGCGAGTCATTACCAGGCCTGCCAAACCGTACATGGAGTCATTCGCGATGCGGATGGCTTCGTCTTCGCAGCGATAGGTCATCACCGCCAGCACAGGCCCGAACACCTCCTCCTGACATAAGCGCATGTCGCTGCGGCAGTCGACTAATGCCGTCGGTTCGTAGTAGAAGCCGCGTTCGAGATGTTCGGGGCGTTTGCCGCCGACCACCAGCCGCGCGCCGTCTTGTAGGCCCGACTGAACGAAAGATTCAACTCTCTGACGCTGCTGATCCCTGATAAGCGGACCGACGACAGTGGTGGGATCACGCGGGTCCCCGACCGTGATCATTGGGGCAATGGCTTTGAGGCCCTCGACATAGGCGTCGAGCAGGTGCTCGGGCAACAGAAGTCGCGACGTGACGGTGCATGCTTGTCCGGCATGCATCAGCACCTGACCGAATCCTATTCCCGCAACGTCACTTTCGTTGACATCGTCGAGAACAATATGCGCGCTCTTGCCGCCGAGCTCCAGCTGTGCGCGTTTCATCGTTGCCGCCGAAAGCTCACGGATGCGTCGACCGGTCGCCGTCGAACCGGTGAACCCGATCATGTCGACACCTCGGTGCGTACACAGCTCCTCTCCCACTTCCGCACCGCCCACGACCACGTTGAACACTCCCGGCGGGAGGCCCGCTTCCTCGCCAACCTTGGCCAGCTCCAGGGCGTTCATCGGAGTCCACGGATGAGGCTTGAGCACCACAGTGCAGCCGACGGCCAACGCAGCCAGGCACTTCTGAATGTTGATCGAGAAAGGAAAGTTGAACGGCGTGATGACCCCGACCACCCCGACCGGTTCGCGGACCACTGTCACACCGCCCAGGCCGGTCGGCGAAACTATAGGGCCGCCCGGTGTCTCCACCCACGTCACATCGTGTTCGACGAACTCGCCGTAGTAGTGGGCCGCCTCGATCGCGCCGCCAACCTGGATCAGGTCCGTGATGAAGCCGGTCGAGCCGATCTCGGCGACGACTAGCTCCCTAAGCTCCGCTTTGCGCTCATCGAGGATCTCAGCGAACCGCTTGATGATCTTCGCCCGCTCCCGGACAGACATCCATGGCCACGGACCTTCGTCGAAAGCCCGCCTGGCAGCCTCGATCGCCATTGCCGCCTGCTTTGGTCCGCCGTCGACGACTCGGCCGATCAACTCCTCGGTGGCCGGATCGATAACATCGAATGTGCCGAGGGCGTTGTCGCTCAACCACTTACCGTCGATGAAGCTCTGGTACTCCCGCATCAAACGAATCCGTCAGCCGTTGACTACGTCAGAGTCGGATACGGGGCGGGCTCAAAGTCGAAGACCCGGCGAGCATTACCCTGCAGCACCTTGTACGTGTCAAGGTCGGATCGGCCGTCGAGTGCCTTAAGAGCGGCCTGAAGGGAGTTGGGCCACAGGCTGTCAGTGTGCGGGTAATCCGTTTCAATCATCACATTGTCGACGCCGATGAAGTCGAGATTAGCCGCCCCGAAGTCATCCTCAATGAAGCAGCCGTACATGTGGTCGCGGAAGAGCCGGCGCGGAGACTCCGGGAAAATCTCGGGGTCGGTGGGCACCGGGGTCAAGCGCATCGTGGCCGGGTCAACCGCCCAGTTGTTGGCGCGCAGGTATTGGTAGTCGGCGGCGACATGCTCAGCACGCTCGATGAGGTATGGGATCCAGCCGATGCCGCCCTCGGCCAGCACGATCTTTAGATCGGGGTACTTCTGCAGCTTGCCCGAGAACAGCCAGTCGGTGGTCGAGTTCGCCAGATTGAGGTTGATGTTGACCGCCTGAACGCCGAAAGGTGCGTCAGGTGATGTGGTCGGGCTAACCGAGGAAGATCCGATGTGTGTGCACAGCGGCATCTTCGTCTCGTTCACCACCGCGAAGAAATCGTCCCATGCTCCCGAGTGGATGGACGGAAATCCCAGCGGGTGCATGTTTTCGGAGAAGGCGATGGCTTTGGCGCCCTTGCCGGCGCACCGTAGCGTCTCCTCGACGGCCAGTCGGGTATCCCACAGCGGGACGATGACCATGGGGATGTAGCGACCGGGCGCCGACGCGCACCACTCATCGATGACGAAGTCGTTGTACGCCTGCACGCACTTGAGACCTAGGTCGCGGTCACCGAGGTGGGCGAACATTTGACCGCAGAACCGCGGGAAAAACGGAAAGTTCAATCCCGCGATCACGTGATCCTCGTCCATGTCGGGGATGCGGGCCACCGGGTCGAAGTAGGCACGGGGCATCTCGTCGTAATTCACTGGTAGCGGAGAGTACTCGGCCGGCCTTTGGTGAGCCGCGACCAGGATGCCCATCACCGACGCGCGGGCTTGGTCGTAGATCCACGTGTCGACGCCGTCGATGCGCTCGACGTGTGGCACCCGGTCGCGATCGGCCGCCGACGCGCGATCGACCCACAGGTTCGGCGGCTCGATGATGTGGTCGTCGACGGAGATCATCCATTGCAGATCCTGCTTGTCCACGGGGTTCCTCCCTATTACGTTGGCTCCGAGACGATATGGGCGGGCCCCCGCCGCTCACTTTCCGACGCGGGCACCCGGCGTGAAGACGACGGGCAGGGCGCGATAGCCCCGAGTGACCGAGTTCCCGTGAAAATCCACTTTTGCCCCCGGGGGGATGGCGTAGTCGGGAATTCGATTCAGGGTCTGTTCGACGCCCACCCGAAACTCGAGCCGGGCGAGATTGGAGCCCAGGCAGCGATGGACGCCGGCTCCGAAGCCGAGGTGGCGGTTTGTCTGCCGGTCGAGAATGCACTTGTCCGGCTCGTCGAACTCGCGCGCGTCGCGGTTGGCGGCCGCATAGTTCACGACGACCGTCTCACCGGGACAGAACTTGTGGCCGCTCAGTTCAACCTCTTCCGCGACTGAGCGGTGCAGTCCGTGGACCGAACCGGCGAACCGGATGAATTCCTCGATCGCTGCGGGCATCAACCCCGCTTCGCGTACGAGTCGGTCGCGTTCCGCGGGATGGGTGCCCAGATAGAAGAGCGCGAACGACATTGCACTAGAAGTCGTTTCGAGCCCTGCCTGCACCAGTAGCATCACATTCGCGACAACGTCGTCGAAGCTCAATTTCTCGCCCTCGATCTCGGCAGCGAGCAAGACATCGATGAGGTCGTCACGCGGCGGTTCACCACGACGTTTGTCGATCTTCTCACGAACGCGGAGGTAGAGATTCGTCATCGAACCGTTTCGAACCTCTTCGCTCTCACCATTGATCGCGAGGTCGGCTGTCTCGATGTAGAGCGGCACGTCCTCGACGGGCATGCCGAGTAGATAACGGAAGAACACGATCCCAGGTTGTTGCCAGGCGACGTCGGCGAGATCGCCGCGGCCCAACTCGATGAAGTTGTCGATCAACCCATCGGTGACCGCGCGCACCTGGGGCTCCAGGTCCTTCATCCGTCCCGGGGAAAAGTAGGGGTTGAGAACTTTGCGAAGCTGCTGCTGCCGTGGAGGATCCAAGGTGATCACGATGTCCCCGAACGACATCGGGTTGCCCTCCAGGCCCAGGGGCTTGCTGGAGAAACTCTTCCAGTCCCGCAGTATCTCGTAACAGTCGTTGTAGCGAGTGGCGACCCACGCGCCCCCGGGCGTGGGACCCAGGAACGGGACGCCTTGGTGACTGAACGGCCCGTTCTCCCGCATCACCGCGTAGACCTCATAGAGGAATTCTTGGTCGTTGAAATCCTCGTGACGGAGATCAAGGTTCCGGGCGTGCTCCTCCGGTGATTTGCTCACCATCGGTAGTCCTCTCCGCCCCCGCCGAGTTCGGGACGACGCCGGCGGTCGGCCTGGCCAGACAGCCGCCACCGAGGAGCCGTCAGCAGTCCCGCCACACAGCAGTCGTGCCACCGTCCATGTGCCATCTACGCCGGCCCTCGGATTCCTCGCACACACCGAAAAATGCTTTGGCTGCACAGTAAGTCGTCGGCCCCGTCGAGTCAAGTCGCACTCGATAACTGAATGAGCACCGGCACGCGTGCGAGCTTCCCCTCAGCAGACGGGTGCTCGCTACAGTGTGTGTGATGACCACAGGCGCGCGGCGGCGAGTTCGCGACAAGGACGGCAAACAACGGGCCCTCCTTGAAGCGGCTGCTGAGGTCTTTGCGGAAGCGGGATACGCGGCCGCGGCGACAAAGGAGATCGCCCGTCGTGCCGACTGCTCGGAGGCCATGCTGTTCCACTACTTCGGGGACAAGCGGGGCATCTTCGAGCAAGTGGTTTCTCGACAGATCGCGGACCTCGTCAGCGTGGCGGAAGAGCAAGTCGTCGCGGCCCTGCCTGCGCGCCTCGAGGACTATATCGAGCAGCTTTTCTTGGCGAGACTGAAGATCGATGACCGCAACAGCGGTGTTCCCGGCTGGGACATTTCCGGTCGGGCGTTGTCGGATCCAGACTTCTCGCTGCGCGTGCTGCAACCCAATCACGCACGCCGCACGGCCGTTATCGCCGAGGGCGTCCGCCACTATCAAGCCGCGGGGCAGATCAGGGCCGACGTCGACGCCGACCTTTTCGCCGAGCTGCTGGCGAATTTCATCATCTTCACCACTAGCCTCGGGCCACGCTGGTTCGGTACGGGCGAGTCGGACATCCGCGCGCAAATCGAACTCGGTTCGCAGATCCTCGCCAAAGGCGTGAAAACATCGACCGCGAAGCCGCCGGCCAAGCGAGGCGGACGGGTTCGGCGGGGCTCCAAGGTGCCTGCGGCCGAGTAAAAGCTTCGACGAACTTCATCGCGGCCACCGTTATCGAGTGACACTTGACACTCTGGCTTTTCCGTCGCTAGCGTCGTTGCCAGCCAAGCCGCAACCATGCGGAAGCTGAGCACCCTGCTCGATCGGCACGAGCGTGAGGACAGGAGTGGCGTGTGTGCACTCATCGTCGCGAGTAACTCACTTCCGACAACCTTGACGCGGAAAGTCGCAACGCGATGAACGCTCTGCGTGGGGTTCGTGTGGTCGAGTGGGCGACGGAAATCGCCGGTCCGTACTGCACCAAGTTGTTCGCCGACCTCGGGGCGGAGGTCGTCAAGATCGAGGCCCCGGACGGGGATCCGTTCCGCCGCAGAACGTCTGGCGATCGAGTCGACGCTGACGCGCTGTTCAAATTTCTGAACGCCGGCAAGCGTTCCGTCGTTGGCACCTCACTGCCCGACCTGGAGCCTCTGATCGTTTCCGCCGACGTGTTCGTCGAATCTCTCGGCCCCGGGGCACTCGACCGCGACGCCCTCCTCCGGCGCGCGCCGCACCTGGTGATCGTGGCGTTGTCTCCGTACGGGTTGACCGGACCGTACCGGGACCGGCCCTCAACGGAGTTCACAATTCAGGCCGAGAGCGGAACCCTGGCGCTGCGAGGCCGTCCGGACCAACCGCCCATTCAAGCGGGTGGTCGAGTGTTCGAATGGGTCATGGCCAGTTATGCCGCCGTCGGGGCGCTTGGCGCGCTGCGTCGTGCTCACCTCGGCGGGCCAGGCGAAATCGTCGACTGCTCGTTGCTGGAGACGTGCCACCTCAGCGCCGGTGGATTCGCCGACATCTACCACGAGCTGGCCGGCCGTCCCCCGTTGACCGTGCCGGCCCGACAGGTGGAAATCCCTTCCATCGAACCGACCGCGGACGGATGGGTGGGCTTCAACACCAATACCCGCCAGCAATTCGACTCTTTCCTAGCGATGATCGGCCGGCTCGACCTGCTCGACGAAGACCCGGCGTGGGCACTCGCAACGACTCGCTGGGAACGCCGGGAGGAGTGGAACCGGATCGTGCGCGAATGGACGGCGCAGCGTTCCACCGACGAGATCGTCGCGTTGGCTTCCGATCTACGCATCCCCGTCTCACCTGTCAACAATGGCCAGACCGTGCTGGACCACCCCCAGTTCGCGGCCCGCGGCGTGTGGGGCACGTATGCCGACGGCAGCTTCACCCACCCGTTGGCCCCCTACCGGATCAATGGCCAACGCCCCTCCCCGACCGCCGGCGCTCCCTCGCTCGGCGAACTGACAGACCTACCCGCCCGCAGCAGGAGTGCGACCGCTGCGAACCGCGCACAGCGACTTCCGCTGGAGGGCATACGAATTCTCGACGCGACAGCGTGGTGGGCGGGCCCCTCCTCAACCCACATTCTCGCCGCACTCGGCGCTGAGGTCATTCACCTGGAGTCGACGCAGCATCCTGACGGCGCGCGGATGGCGGCCGCCGCGTTCGCCAATCAGCCTCAGTGGTGGGAGCGGTCGGGGATGTATTTGGCGACCAACACCAATAAACGGGGTCTCGCCCTGGACCTGTCCTCGCCCGAAGGGCGGGAGCTGTTGTTCGGACTCGTCAAATGCTCGGACATTCTGGTCGAAAACTTCTCGCCCCGCGTCTTCGACAATTTCGCCATCACGTGGGAGGCGGTCAGCGAGCAGAACCCCCGAATAGTGATGGTCCGTATGCCTGCGTTCGGGCTCGACGGACCATGGCGCAACAATGTCGGTTTCGCGCAAACGATGGAACAGATGACCGGAATGGCGTGGGTAACCGGCCATGACTACGACCAGCCGCGCATCCCCCGTGGCCCCTGTGACCCGCTGGCGGGAATGCACTCCGCGTTTGCCATGCTCGCAGGACTCCGGCGACGCGACGAAACCGGCCACGGGTCCCTCATCGAAGTATCGATGGTCGAGTCCGCGCTCAACGCAGCCGCCGAGCAGGTCGTCGAGTTCACCGCCTACGGGCACCTCATCTCGCGATCGGGAAATCGCAGCCGTGACGCCGCCCCGCAAGGGCTCTATCAATGCGCGGGTCCCGAGCGATGGCTGGCGATTTCGGTTGCCACGGAAGAGCAATGGCACCTCTTGAAGTCGGCGCTAGGCGATCCGGAGTGGGCGAATGACCCCGCCTTGGACACTCACGAGGGTCGGGTGCGGGCTCATCATGTGATCGACAAGCACCTCGAGCAATGGGCCGGCACTCAAGATTCCTCGGCCGCTGCAGAGTTACTCATTGGGTATGGTGTTCCGGCTGCGAATTTGGCGGATGCCAGGGTCGGCTCGATGCACCCGCAGTTGGCCGCGCGAGGCTTTTTCGAACGCCTCGACCATCCGGTCGTAGGAACACATCACGTGCCGGCGGTTCCCTTCAAGTACCGCAGCGTTGACACGTGGTATCGGTCGGCGGCGCCGACGTTGGGCCAGCACAACGCGAGCATCCTCGGCGGCCTAGTCGGCCTCGACGCCGGCTCGATTGCTGCGCTGGCAGACAAAGGGGTCATCGGGACCAGACCAGGCGGATTGGACTGAATAGCGTGAAGCTCCATGTCGACAGGGAAATGTGTCAAGGCCACAGCCGTTGTTACGCAACGTATCCCGAATTGTTCGACATCGACGACGAAGGGACCGCCTTCGTTACCGTGGAAGATGTTCCTCCCGGATGGGAAGACCGGGCGCACAACGCAATCGCGAACTGCCCCGAGCGTGCCATACATACCGTCAAGGAGTCGCCGTGAAGACCATGGGAGCAGTTCTGTGGGGGCTGAACGAGAAGTGGTCGGTGGAGGAGATCGAACTCGATCCGCCGCAGGAAGGCGAGCTGCTCGTCGAGTTCGAAGCCACCGGTCTCTGCCATTCCGACCACCACATCCGCACCGGCGACATGTTCGGAGTGAGTTTTCCCTTGATCGGTGGACACGAGGGGGCGGGCGTCGTTCGTGAGGTGGGTCCAGGAGTGCGCGATGTGGCGGTGGGAGACCACGTGGTCACGTCGTTCCTGCCGGCGTGCGGTCGCTGCCGCTGGTGCGCCACGGGTCGTCAAAACCTCTGTGATTACGGGGCGATCATCTTGGCGGGGGTCCAGGCCGACGGCACATTCCGGCGTCGCGCCAGAGGACGGGGCATCGGGGCCCTCTCGGGTGTGGGCAGTTTCGCGCAGTGGGGTGTGTTGTCGGAGGCTTCCGTCGTCAAGATCGATGGCGACGTGCCGTTGTCGCGCGCATGTCTTCTCGGCTGCGGCGTCACCACGGGTTGGGGTTCGGCCGTGAATACCGCCAACGTCAGTCCCGGCGACGTGGTGCTCGTGGTCGGCTGCGGAGGGATCGGCAGCGGTGCCATTCAGGGCGCGCGACTGGCGGGCGCGGAGCATATCGTCGTGGTGGATATCGAGCCAGGAAAGCGCGACAAGGCGTTTGAATTCGGGTCCACTCACTTTGTGACTTCGATGGAGGAAGCGACCCACTTGGTAGGTGAGATCACGCGTGGGGTCATGGCCGACTCGGCGATCCTCACGCCGGGTGTGCTCGAAGGCGCGATGATCAACGACGCGCTCAATGCGGTGCGGAAGGGCGGTGCCGTGGTGGCCACCGCCCTGGCGTCGATGTCTGACGTGACGCCGACGCTGCCGCTGACGTTGTTCACGCTGTTCCAAAAGCGCCTCCTGGGCAGCCTTTACGGAGAAGCCAACCCGCGGGCCGACATCCCTCGACTGATCAGTCTCTACCGGAGCGGCAAGCTGTTGCTCGACGAAACCGTCACCACCGAGTACAAGCTCGACGACATCAATGAGGCCTACGACGACATGCTCGCGGGCCGCAATATCCGTGGGGTAATCATCCACGATCATTGAGTCTCAAGTTAATTCACCTACTCGCCGTGAAGGAATTTCACTCATGTCTTCACCAGCCGATGTCGTCCGCCAGTTCTGTGCCTTGATGGAGCAGCGGGACGCCGAAGCGTTGCGTTGGAGAACATGGCCGCGCAGTTCGCGATGTTCCCGGACGCCTACGCCTTCGACATCGTCAACCTCGCAAGCGAGGGCTCCGTGGTGCTCACCGAACGCTTGGACTCCATCCAGACTCCGGATGGACGCAAGCCGGCCATCCCAGTGATGGGCACCTTCGTCGTCGATGACGATGGCAGGATCACTCGCTGGATTGACTACTTCGACCTGAGTCTGATCGTGAAGCTCCTTCAAGGCGAGGACGTGAGCGGCCCCGTCCCCACGACCGCGTGAGTTGCCCACGGTTGTTTTCGAGGTGAATGAGGAGTGTCCATGCGGGTCCCCAGGGCGGTCGCTAACTTCAATCGTCGAGTCACCAATCCATCGGCTCGGTCGATCACGCCGTGGCTCCCGGGCCAAGGGACGCTCGAACACGTCGGGCGCAAATCGGGCAGGCGTTATCGAACGCCGCTGTTGGTTTTCCCTACTCGTGACGGCTTCGCCGTCCTGGTTGGGTACGGGCTGCAGTCAGACTGGGTGCGGAACGTGTTCGCCTGCGGTCAGGCGGTGTTGCACAAGCGCGGCGAGAGTATCGCGCTGGCCCGTCCCCGCCTCCTGAGCAAGGCTGAGGCCGCATCGCTCGTTACCGGGCCATCTGGTGTGTTCTTTCGCCTATTTCCGTACAACGAAGCGGCGATGGTGTTGACCCGGGTCGATTCCACGCGGTGACTTCGGGGTCACAACTACCCGATCCAGACACCAGCCGCCGCGGTGTCCCAATACCGACTCGAACGCCGCAGCTCCAACAGGCTCGCAGGGAGCGTCAAAGATCAACCGAAACCCGCTGTGAAGGATCAGCCGAAACACTGTCAGGCATCAGCCGAAGACGAACTGTCACACATCAGCCGAGGTCATACACCTCTACGGTGGGGCTGTTCAGAGTCGGTTGATCCTTGACGTTTCTATGTCGGTTGATCCTTGACACCCATGTTGTGGTTAGGCCGGTGCG
>NZ_LZKE01000136.1:0-3338 GCF_001672675.1 Mycobacterium sp. E2327 | reverse complement strand
CGCGGTCGCCTGCATTTCGCCGGCCAGGGTCTGGTCACGGAAAATCAGGATCACGGTGACCGTGGCGGCGGCCAGCAGGGGCGCCACCAGCGGCAGCACCCCGAACTGTCTGGATCGCCGGTGGATGATGGTGCGCAGCGGACCGATCGCGACCAGCAGGGCACCGATCGAGGCGATGCCGGTCGGACCGGAGAACAAGGTCAGCGCGCCGATGATGCACGCGATCGCCACCGGCAGCAGCCGGTTGGTGGCCACCGCCCGTTCCACCGAGCACCAGGTGAGCAGGATGCCCAGGGCGATGATCGGCTCCGGACGCAGGCCGTTGTCGAGCGGCAGCCAGACCGCCAGGAACATGCCCGCCGCGGTCCACGCCGCGGCCCGGTTCCGCTTGACAGCGTGGCCCAGGCGGGGCATGACCTCGCGGCTGATCGCCCACCAGCACGTCAGCGCCATCGCCAGGGTGGGCAACCGCATCCAGATGCTGGTGGTGCTGACATGGGCCCACACCGCCAGCAGGTCGTAGTACCAGCCGAACGGGGCCTCGGGCGTGCCCAACCAGCGGTAGTAGTTGGCCATGTAGCCGGCGTGCTCGGACACCCGGGCCATGGTCAGGATGTAGCCGTCGTCGGAGGTGTTGGCGCCGACGAAATGCCACCACGTCAGCACCGCGATGACCAGCGCGTCCAGGCCGCCGATCGACCACCAGCGGGCCGGCAGGAAGCGCCGGTGCCGGGTGCCGTCGGCGGTGTCGAGGACGTGCAGCGCCACCAGGGCGGCGGCGGTCAGCACCACCCCGAGGATCATCGCCGCCATCTTCAGCTGGGTGGGGCTGCTGCTGTAGCGGGTGTCGACGGTGGCCGAGAAGCTCAGGCCGGGCGGCGCCGGCCCGGTGAGGTCGGTGAACACGCCGACGATCTGCGGCCGGAAGTCGTAGCCACTTTTCTCACCGCGCAGCGGCGCGCCGGGGTGCTCGGCGTTGGGCCCCTGGGTCAGGCCGACGAACTCGGCGGTGACGCGGTCGGCGTGCGCGGTGAAGGTCAGCCGCTGGCAGGCCGGGCTGAGCACCTGGCTCAGCGGGGCGGTGACCACCGCAACGTTGCGCACCACCAGCACCAGATAGTCGTTGGCGCGCTGGATCAGCAGTCCGCGGTCGACGGCCTTGGGGGCCTGTTTGGGCACGGTCGACAGCAGCACGGTCTTGCCGGCGTTCTGCGGGCCGGCCAGCCCGGCGGCGGCCTGACACGGCACGGCGACGTTCAAATCCGTTGCCACATAACTGATCAGCGGCGCGTCCACGCTGCCGAACGTGCCGTTCTGCGGCCAGTTCAGTTGGGCGGTGGTCTGGTTGACCGGCAGCACCGGGGTGGCGATCGCCAGCAGAGCGCCCAGCAGACCGGCGACGGTAGCGACAACCCGGGCGATCCGGTGGTTACCTCCCGCGTCCTCCACGGGGGTAGATGGTAGTTGCGCGGCCAAGTCGGCCGGGGTTTCGGTGGCCATCAGCCCGGCTTGCGGACGGCCAGCACGAAGGGCCCAACGGTGTCGACGGCGAAACGCGGATCGGCGAACAGGGCCGCCGGCAAGTCCACGGTGTAGCGGCGAACGTTGGGCTGGTTCGGGTACACGTCCTGGGCCAACCGCAACGTGTAGTTGCTGTTCGCGCCGCGGCGCATGAGGAACACGGTCGGCGGGGGCCACGGCGACGTGTCCAGCGCGTGGATGAACTCGTCGGGGGTCTTGAGCTTGGACCACTTCTCGATCTGGGTGGCCCGCAGGTCGAACTGCGCCAGCGGGTTGGCGTAATGCGACGTCAGCCCCTGGAACCCCCAGTAGGGGTAGTAGGACAGGAAGCTGTAGTCGGCGGTCATCACCACGATCTGGTCGCGCGGCTTGCCGGTGACCTTGAGGATGGCCGCGTCGATCGCCGGGTAGAACTTCTCGGAACTCGGCGGGCGGCGGTCGCCGCGCTGGCCGTAGCCGTCGGTGTCCGTGTAGGCGATGGTCAGGTCGGGCCGCAGCACGTCGGGAATGTCCTGGCTGAAGGCGATCGCGGCGGCCAGGCCGAGTGCGCCCGCCACCGGGGCGATCGCGCGGCTGCGTGGGGCAAGCGCGGTGACGGCCTCCACGAAGCCGAACGCCCCGGCCGCGACCAGCAGCACGGTCAGCGTGGGCTGCAGCCGGAACGACAGCAGCGTGGTGCGGGCCAGCGTGGTCAGCATCGACAGCAGCGACCACAGGTAGACGGCCAGCACGCCGATGGCCAGGGCGCCCGCCCGCACGGACGACCGCGCACGCACCACCAGCCACAGGGCGCCCAGCAGGCAGACCGCCCCGAGCAGCGAGAACTGCAGCATCGGGAAGGTCAGCACCGCGCCGTCGGCCGGCAGGTAGTGGAAGGCGCTGCCGCTGTTGCTGACCGGGCTGCTCGCCACCCGCACCAGGAAAGGTAGCCAGGTGATGCTGGCGATGGCCGCCGCGATGGCGGCGATCACGGCCAGTCGGCGCAACGGGTCGAGCGCGGCGCCGAAGCCGCCGCGCCGCCAGCGCGCGCCGGCCAGCAGCATCGCCATGAGGAACACCGTGAACGCGCTGAACCCGAACAGCAGCGTGTACCAGGTGGCCGCCCAGCCGAGGAACAGCCCGGCGCCGACGACCGCGGCCCAGCCACCCCGCTCGCCGGCGCGCAACCCCGACCACGTCAACACCAGCACGGGCGGCAACAGCACCGTGATCATCGCGGCGTAGGGCTCCGGCGAGCCGTAGGCCAGCGTCACCGCGGCGGTGGCGGTGGTGACGATCAGCGCGTACTCGAAGCGGATCATCCGCCACCACAGCACCAGCGCGACCGCGACCGCGATGGTGATCGAGGTGATGGCCCACGGCTTGTACATTTCCCAGGCCGGCGTCCCGGTCAGCGCCGCGACGCGGCCGCCGATCCAGAACCAGCCCGGCGGATAGAACGTCGGCAGCCCGAGGTAGGTCATGTCGTGCAGGGCCGGGCTGTCGGCGAGCCGCGTGAGGTATTCGGTGCGGAACTGCTGGTCCACCGAGATGCCGAACAGATACAGCTTGGTGGCACCCAGCGGCATGCCCAGCGTCACGACCGTGAAAGCGGAGACGAACACCAGCCCGCCCACCTGTGCGAGCCGTCGGTTTCGCGGACGCGTGGAACGGCGCCACAGCCAGCCGACGGCGACCAGGCCGGCCAGGCAGCCGACCTGCCCGACGGTGGTCAGCGCGTGCAGCTGGTTCGACGACGGGTAGGCCGGCCATTGCACGCCGGCGATCGCGATCAGCGACGGCATCGCCACGGCGACGGCGACCGCCACCGCGGCGGC
>NZ_LZKE01000135.1:0-5272 GCF_001672675.1 Mycobacterium sp. E2327 | reverse complement strand
CCGACTCCTCAAGGACTACCAAGCCCGCACCCAACACACCCAACCCACCGCGGCTTGACATAGGAGCTATTGCTCGCTATATCCGCAGCGCCCCTTCCACCAACTCGTCGAAACGCTCCAGCGCCTCGTCGGATTCGTCCTCGATGCCGCGCAGCGGGCCCCGGTCGGCGAGGTAGTGGCGCGCGTACAGCCGCGCGACGAGCGCCTTGCGGTCACCGCCCCGGGTGTCCCGCTCCCACGCGGCCTGCTCGGTGAGCAGCGCGCCCGCGTAGACGTCGCCCATGAATTGGGCCAACGGAAACAGCCGCGCCTCGGCCACCTCCCGGTCGAGCTTGCTCCACGCCGTGATCGCCGCGTCCAGATCCTCGATGCGCCCGGCCACCAGGCGCGTCGTCTCGTCATCGTCGGAAACCGACACCGCGTCGCGCAGCCGCGCCAGCAGCGTCTCGTACGCGCGGGACTGCTCGATGCCGCGCCGCACATCGAGGCACAGGATGTTGTCGGGGCCCTCCCAGATCGTGTTGACCTGCGCGTCGCGCAGCAGCCGGGCCACCGGCCACGTCTCGATATAGCCGTTGCCGCCGTGGATTTCGATCGCGTCGGACGCCGCGGTGATGCCCAGCCGGCACACCTTGAGCTTGGTGACGGGCACCGCGATGCGCTGGCGCATGCCGCGGGGCTGGCGATGGTTGGCGGCGCCGGTGCCGTCGAAGACGAGCGCGAGCGCAGCCTCGACGTCCACGATCATCTCGGCGAGCTTGCGCCGCATCAGCGGCTTGTCGATGAGCGCCCCGCCGAACGCGTGCCGCTGCCGCGCGTAACACAGCGATTCCACCAGGGCGCGACGGGCGTTGGCGAGACCGAACAGGGCGATGCCGAGGCGCGCGGCGTTGGTCAGCTCCATCATGCGGCCGAGCCCCTTGCCGTCGGATGGGCCCGCGTCCGAGCTCGGTTCGTCGGACAGCAGGAACGCCTCCGCGTCGACGAACTCGACCTCGCCCGAGGCCACCGACCGGGTGCCGAGCTTGTCCTTGAGCCGCCGCACCCGGACCCCGTTGCGCGAACCGTCACGGCGGTTGCGCAGCACGAGGAAATTCGCGACGCCACGCGAATTATCTGGGGCGCCTTCCGGTTTGGCCAGCACCACGAACGCCTCGCCCGCGCAGTTGGACGCAAACCACTTGAACCCGTTGAGGATCCAGGCGTCCCCGGCGCGCGTCGCCGTCGTCTCCAGCGCGCCCAGATCCGAGCCGCCGGTGCGTTCGGTCAGCAATTGCGCCGTCTCGCCCGCCCACTCGCCGGAGGCGAACTTGGCCAGCACGTGCTCGCGCACGTCGGCCGGCGCGTACGCGGCCACCAGCGACTGGACCATGCCGCCGCCGGTGCCCAGCGCGCAGCCCATCCCGATGTCGGCTTGGTTGAGCAGGTAGTTGGACGCGAACAGCGCCAGGCCCGAGCTGACCTTGGCGGCCCGCGCGTCGCTGCGCAGGGCCTGCTGGGCGTCCAGCACGGCGCGCTTGGACTGCGTGAACGACGCCGGCATGACCACCTGGCTGACGTCGTGTCCCCACCGGTCGTAGCGCTCCAGCCGCGGCGGGTTGCGGTCGGTCTCCTCGGCCCACCGTGCCACCGGGCCGCCCATCAGCTCGCCCATGCTCGCCAAATGGGGCTCCACCACGGCCAATTCGTCGGGCTGCAGGTAGTAGGCCATCGTGAACTGCAGGGTCGGATCGGTGCGATACCAGTTCAGGCCCACCGCGCCGCGGTAGTTCTCGGTCCGGTAGCGCTGCGACTTTTCTTCAGTGGAGAAGGGCAGCCGGTCCACGCCCTCTGACCCGTATTGCGGGTCGTATTCGCTCATGCCCGCGACGGTATTACCCCGGCGCCGGTCCCGCCACGAAAATCAGGCGGAAATTGCCGATCCGGATCTCGTCGCCGTTCGTCAGCACCGCCGTGTCGACGGGCTTGCGGTTGAGGTAGGTCTTGTTCAGGCTGCCCAAGTCGACGACGTGGAATTTGCCGTGCTCCCTTCGGAATTCGGCGTGGCGGCGGCTGACGGTGATGTCGTCGAGGAAGATGTCGCTGGCGGGATGGCGGCCCGCGGACATCACCGGCCGGTCCAGCTGGTACTGCGAGCCGGCGTTGGGACCCCGCTTCACGATGAGCATGCCGACGCCGCTCTGCAGCGTCTGCATGTCCTCCATCACCGCCTCGGCAACCGCGTCGAAATCGTCGGTGCGCAGCGGCGAGGCGAGGTGCCCCGTCGTTTCGTCGGGCGCCGGCTCGGTCACGCGGCCCGCCGGAGATCGGAGTTCGTCGCGGCCCCTTGGGGCTTTGGCTTGTCGGCGACCGGGGCCCAGCCGGCGTAGGTCAGATACAGCCCGACCAGCGCGAAGACCACGCAGGCCGCCACCCACCAGCCTTGCTCGCCGACCATGCGGTTGGCCGCAGACACAAACACCTGGGGAAAGGCGAACAGGAGCAGCCCGCGCAGGGTAATCAGCCACCCCAGCAGGGAGACGGTGATCGCCGCGGCGCCGCGCCAGTAGGGGTGCGCGGCGACGATGAAGAGACCGAACAGCAGGATGAACGCGCCGGTCACCCACGTCCACAGCGAATTCGCCTCGAACTGCGACAGCAGCGCCTGCATGTCGGAGGCCCGGGCAACGGCCGTGGCATCGGCGATGACCAGGAATGGACCGAGCGCGCGGGCGAACAGCCGCGTGCGAGCCTGCGTTGAAGCATCCATGATCGTGCCTCCGTTTCCCGATTCCTGTATGGCACCACCTGGTCGAACGCCGAGATAGGGACCGAAGTCCCGTCCGTCCGGGGCGTTCGTCCCCGCTGCCCCTTCCCTGAAGCTCGGCCGCGGCGCATGATCGGCACCATCGGACTACTCGGTCAGCGATCAGGGAGGTCGATGATGAAAGCCGATGTGGGTGACTGGCTCGTGATCAAGGGCACGACCACAGAATTGGCGGATCAGCGAGGCGAAATCACGGAGGTGCGCGGCGCCGACGGCGCACCGCCGTACGTGGTGCACTGGGCGAGCGGCCACGTGGCCACGGTGTTCCCCGGCTCCGACGCGCTCGTCGTCAGCGCGGCCGAACAACGGGCCGGCCGAAAGGCCTAAACCGGCGCCAGGAATTCTGACGTATAGAACTCGGCCGGGTTTTGCGAGTTCGGGTTTGCCCGCTCGACAATCACCCACACGCCCGTCGTGCCCGGCCGAACGCTGTCCGCAACGGTCACCGTCGCGTTGCCGGCCGCGTCGGTGTCCATTCCGCTAAAGGCGGTGCCCGGGTCGCCGGGACCACAGGTCGCCGACGACGGGCGGGGTTCCTGGATCAGGCCGACGTCGAAATGGGTGCCCGGCTCGTTGGGAATTGTCATGTGCACCTGCGCGACGGCTCGTGACCCTGAGGTGCTTATGACGGCGGAGCCATCGCCTTCGAGCGCCCTGGGCATCGTCGGTGCCGTGGTCACCAGGCTGAAATCGCAACGCCGCTCGGAACCGTCCAGGGCCACCCGGGTGCCGCTCTCGGCGGCCGCGTTGCCGATTTCGAATGTCTCCGCCGGGGCGATCACGACGGCAATCGCCGCGGTACATGTCCCTAAGCGTGTCAGCGTGTGCATCGGGTCACCTTTTTAACGACGGTGTTAGTTACCTCACAGGGGGTGTAGTAATTGACCGGCGACGCGGGAATTCAAACATTTGCTGAGGAATTACCCGAACGTAAATTCCCGTCGCTATTCGACTAATGAACAATAAATGGCGGCGCGACCGTAAATTCGTTTAATTACGGCTTGATTCGGATCGGGCCCGGCGACCACAACCCGCTGCGCGTCGCGGTGCCCAGGTCGAGTTGCGCGGGGTGCGCGTCGGCGATGGTTTCGAACCTGCGCAACGAGCCCCAGTCGCGGCCCCAGTCCCGGGACAGGTAGGTGGACATCACGTGCGCCCGCAGCAGCAGGTCGGTGATGCCCAGCAGGCCGCCGTTGACGCCGTCTTCCCAGGTGTCGGTGTCCTGCTTCTTGGCGTTGTAGTCCGGCGTGATGCGGAACTTCGGGATCTCGGTGACGCCGTAAGCGTGCAGCATCGGATGCTGGCACGGGAACGCCAGCCCCACCGCCCAGTCCATCAGGACCGGCTGCGACGAGCCGACATACTCCTGCAGGGACCGCAGTTCGGGCACCCGCGGCGGGGTGACCGCGATCCAGTCGTCCGGTGTCAGGGAGAGGTCCTCGGCGACCACCCGGACCGCGACTGCGTCCGCGGCCATCTTGTCCCGGGCGAAGCGCAGGTTGCGCCACGCCTTGGGCTGCTCGCCGTTCAGGTCGTAGGGCACCAGCCGCCCGGACGGCACGATCTCACCGCCGGGGCCGGGCCGGCCGTATTCGAGCACTACGGTCTGCCCGCTGGTGTGCCCGTGCAACACGCTGTTGCCGGCGATGGTCCCGGCGGCGGTCACCACCAGCAGCGGATGCCCGTCGTCGCGCTTCGGCAGCTGATACCACGCCGAGGTCAGCCTGCTCTGCTGCTGGGCGCCGGCGGTGTAGCTGCCGGCCAGCGGAACCTGGTCGGGGTTGAGGCCGTACGGCAACGGAACCAGGGACCCGTTGATGCCCGGCGCCTTCAGCTTGGTCGGTGCGCGCCAGTCGTACGCGTACCAGTCGTAATCGGTGCCGGGCTGCGGCACCGACGTCTCTTGAACGGCCTCGGCCACGGTGTGGTCGGGTACGCCGTTGGGGGAGAACCCCGTTGGGTTGACGCCACCCAGCGGTCCGAGCGGGCCGTAATCGCCCGGGAGCGGCGCCATGAAGCCGGCGTTGCTGTCCGGCTCGACGAGCACGTCGTCGGCCAGCGCGCAGCCGCCGGCGAATTCGCGCAAGTTGTCCCAGCCGTTGGAGTAGGTGGGGTACTGACGCACGATCCCGGCGACCATCGAGGCGATGAACACCAGCACCATGAATCCGGCCGCGATCGGCACCGGCGCGGCCGTCACCGCCCGCGCCAGGCGGCCCTCGCCGTGGTCGCGCGACGCGAAATGCAGCCAGAACGCCCAGATCGCCGTGATTGCGAACAGGACGAAAAAGACCGTGCTGACGCTGATTCCGGCGAACCTCGGCATGACGTTGTTGAACGGGACGCCGTAACTGGAGACGTACCACCAGCCGTTGGTGGTGGCGAAGCACAGCGCCAGCAGGAACAGCACCGCGGCCGTGAACGCCATCCGGTTGCGCGACCAGCGCAGCACCTTCGGCGAAACCA